>NZ_JBAMDI010000011.1:0-137982 GCF_036961695.1 Pseudomonas sp. CGJS7
TGGGGGGGGGGGGGGGGGTGGGTTTTTTTGCCCCCCCCTCGACCGTTCAACCCAGGCTTGGGCATAAAGAATTACCGGAGCGCACCAACCTGGCATTTTTGCCAGTTGTCGGGGCTACCTTGCTGCCCGCATCCTTGAGGTCATGATTCAACAGGGAATCTTCTGATGGCTAATCGTCAGTTACGCTTTTATGAGCATGATCGGCTCGCATCTATTGGAGTGCCTGGTAGTTCAATAAGAGTAATGAACGCGGCCGGCACTCCGCTGTGCCAGCTAGGGGGGTCACTCTTTACCGAGACCAACCTGATTGCTTTGGACAGAGCAAAGTCCGTGTTGGTTTCGACCCAGAGTTCTGCCATCAACAGCGTGACATACTGTGCTTATGGAAATTACGGCACTGGGCCTTTACCTGTAACACTAGGCTTCAACGGAGAGTATCTGGAATATTTCGGCGTGTACTTGTTAGGCCGCGGAGAACGTGGATACAGCCCCCGTCTGAGGCGATTTATTTCTGCCGATCGTGCCAGCATATTCTTGGCCGGAAATCTTAATGCATATGCTTACACTGCGGGAGACCCGATTAATTATAATGATCCTTCAGGAAATGCCCGTGGACTTATAGCGCGCTACAAGGATTGGAAAGCTGGAAAGTCTCTAGTCAAAGCTTCAAAAAATTTGAAACATCACATAGACAGCACTGAAAATTTAGAGTTTAACGTCGGAAACGAAGAAAGAAAACACGCTCAGATACAGCAAGATATTCAAACGACTGATACCAGACTCCAAGAAATAAATGAGGAAATGTTAGCGCTCATGGACGACATGAGCAAAATGGATGGAACAGTCATATACGAAAATAGCAAGCACGGCGTAAAGGGAAGTTACTTATACGCAGGTTACGCCGATAAAGCGTCCGGATTGAGGAAGCTTGCAGCCAAGCATGACCAGTTGACTACAAAGCGCCTCCAACTAGAGCAAACACCGTCGAAAGTTGAGGCAGCAAAGTGGCGAGTTGAACAGAACAAAATAGCAATTCAGGCAGCGCGCAGCCGTCTAAATTACCTAACGAATAAATATCCTCATGTAGCTTCAAAAGCAATTAGAAAAATCACTTAAGCCACGCAATTATTCATTTGCCAGCTGTATTCCAAATCAACGGATGAGTGAAATAGCCAACCCGCAGAAAGCGAGTTTCGGGGGTTGGCTACGCTCTACCGCCCACCAAGTTTCACAATACCTGGCGCAGGAACGCCTGCGCGCGCGGGTCCTTCGGCGAATCAAAGAACGCGCCTGGCGCGGAATCTTCCAGCAGCTTGCCATGGTCGAAGAACAGCACCCGGTCCGCCACTTCGCGGGCAAAGCCCATTTCGTGGGTGACGCAGACCATGGTCATGCCTTCCTGGGCCAGGGTCTTCATCACGTCCAGCACTTCGCCGACCATTTCCGGGTCAAGCGCCGAGGTCGGCTCGTCGAACAGCATCACTTTCGGGTCCATCGCCAGGGCCCGGGCAATCGCCACCCGCTGTTGCTGGCCGCCAGACAAGCGCGACGGGTACTCGTTGGCCTTCTGCGAAATACCCACCTTCTCCAGCAACGCCCGGGCCTTGGCTTCGCGGTCAGCCTTGTTGCGCTTGCGCACCACCTTCTGCGCCAGGCACAGGTTTTCCAGCACAGTCATGTGCGGGAACAGGTTGAAGTGCTGGAACACCATGCCGACTTCGCGGCGGTAGGCATTGATGTCGGTCTTGGGGTCGGCCAGTTGCAGGCCGTCGATGGCCACATGGCCTTGGTCGAAATGCTCCAGGCCGTTGAGGCAGCGCAGGAACGTCGACTTGCCCGACCCCGACGGGCCGAGCACGACCACCACTTCGCCCTTGGCGACCTGAGTGGTGACGTTATCCACAGCCCTTACCACCTGGCCACGGGTGTCGAAGACTTTCAGCAGGTCACGAACTTCAATCACTTTGCGCAAGCCTCCGCTCGAGCCGGCTGGCGATGTGCGACAGCGGCAGGTTGATCAGCAGGTACAGGCCTGCCACGCAGAACCAGATCTCGAAAGTAGAGAACGAGGTGGTGATGGCCTCACGGCCACTCTTGGTCAGCTCGGTGATGGCGATCACCGACACCAGCGAGGTGTCCTTGACCAGGCTGATGAACTGGCCGGCCAGGGGCGGAAGCACGCGCTTGAACGCCTGCGGCAAGATCACATGGCGCATCGACTGGCCAGCGTTCAGGCCCAGCGACCGGGCAGCCTCGTTCTGGCCCTTGGCGATCGACTGCACGCCAGCACGGACGATCTCGGCCACGTAAGCACCGGTGAACAATGCCAGCGCCGCTACCCCGGCAAACTCGCGGGACAGGTTGAGCACGGTGCCGATGAAGAAGTAGAAGATGAAGATTTGCACCAGCAGCGGCGTGCCGCGCACCAGTTCGACATAGACGGTCGACAGGTCGCGCAGGGTCGGGTTGTTCGACAACCGGCACAATCCGGCGAACAGGCCGATCACCAGGCCCAGCGCCCCGGACACCACCGAGATCCACAAGGTGGTCCACAGGCCCCATGCCAGCGGGCCAGCGGCCCAATGGCGGGTTACCCCAATCTGGTCGCCTTCGGCAACATCGTCGCCGCGGCTCAGTTGCAGGCTGTCCTTGGCCACATCGAGCACTTGCTCGGCACCACTTTCGTCCTTCAGCGTGACGCGAGCGTTGTCACCGGAGATGACGATTTCCTGCACAGTGCCGTAGCCGGCAGCGCGTTGTGTTTCCTCGGCCTTGTAGGCGAAGTACTGCGGTACGCGGTTCCAGCGCCACTCGTAGGAAATCATCGAGGTGGCCATGTAAAGGCTGAGCGCCAGGCCTACCAGGACCAGGGCAGTCAACCCATGCCAAGGCCACTGGGCTTTCTTGTGTTTGATCACGTGGGGTACTTCCGTAAATGCGAACGCGCAGGGTTTGCCTGCGCGTCGGGGTCATAAAGCCGGGCTTGTGGCCTGAGCCTTATTCCATTTCCTTCAGCCAGTCCTTGTTCTTGAACCACTTGTCGTGAATACGATCGTAGGTCCCGTCGTGCTTGATCTGGTGCAGGAAGTTGTTGATGAAGTTGATGCTGTCGTAGTCGCCTTTCTTCAGGCCGAAGGCCAGCGGCTCGTAGGTGAAGGGTTCTTCGAGGAACAGCAGCTTGCCGGCGCCGGCTTTCTCTACCGCCACCACGTTGTACGGCGCGTCATAGACAAAGGCGTCGGCCTTGCCATTGACCACGTCCATCACCGCTTCCTGCTCGTTGTCGTAACCGTGGTACTTGGCTTTGCTGATCAGCTTCTTGGACACCATTTCGCCGGTGGTGCCAAGCTTGGAGGTCAGGCGATACTTCTCGTTGTTCAGGTCCTTGTACGACTTGATCTCGCCAGCCAGTTCCTTGCGGATCAGCAGGGTCTGGCCAACCACGATGAAGGGTTCGCTGAAGTTCAGACGCAGGTTGCGCTCCTGGGTCAGGGTCATGCCGCTGCCGATCATGTCGAACTTGTCGGTCAGCAGGGCCGGGATGATGCCGTCATAGGCGGTGGACACTGCCTCGAACTTCACGCCCATGGACTTGGCCATGGCTTTGAGGATATCGACTTCGAAGCCGATGATCTCGCCACGTTTGTTGGTCATCTGGAACGGCATGTAAGTCGGGTCCATGCCCACCCGCAGGGTGCCGCGCTTGACCGCGTCGTCGATGGCGCCCGCCTGGGCCGCGGTCACGGCGACCAGGGCGGTCACACCGACCAGCAGTCGCGAAAGGTATTTCTTGATCATCACCAAGTCCCCTAGCAAGAAAAGTAGCGAATCTTATTGTGTTGGCACGACCGTACTGGCCGAAGCGTCGTATCGGAGAGGGATGCTAACGCATGGCGGCCCGTGGACCTATAGCCGCGGGGGGACTTTGTTGGCCAAAATGAGGGGGTTAGGCCAAAAAGCTTCGCGGGTGAACCCGCTCCTACAAGGGCATGTGTATCCCTGGTAGGAGCGGGTTCACCCGCGAAGATGCCCGATCAGGCGCCCCGTAGGAGCGGGTTCACCCGCGAAGAGCCCCGATCAGGCGCCCCGTAGGAGCGGGTTCATCGGGGCGCCGAACCGCCGCGAACAGGCCCGATCAGGCGCCGACGAGGCTCGGTTGGCCTGCGTTTTCAGGGTGCAACGGCAACAGCGGCGAATGCGGGTCATTGTTGATCGACGCACGCCACACATCGATCCATGCCGCATTGTGCTCGGCCCACACCTGCTCGTGCAGGCGGCTCAGTGCCACCGGGTCGCTGAGCAGGGCCAGGCGAGTATTGAGGTCCAGGCCTTTTGGTCCGACTTCAATCGCCTTGGCAACGCGCTCGGCACGCAACGCTTCGATCGGTGCCGCCTGGCCATGGCGGGCAGTGGCCATGGCACAGGCCAGGGCATTCTGCCGCGGGTCGACCACGGCCCGCACGAAGCCATCATGCAGGGCATGCCAGCGGTTTTCGTGGGTGTACTGGTCGGTAGCCAACAGCTCTTGTGGCGTGGCGTATTCCTCTGGGATGAGGAACAGCTTCTCGTCCTTGGCCGCCAGGCCCAGGCGGGTGCGGCTGGAAATCACCGATACCGGGATCGACAGCACCAGCGAACCGACGATAGGCGCCAGCCACCACAGGAAGCTCGGGTTCAACCACGCCACCAGTGCGGCCCAGGCAATGCCCAGCAGCGTCTGCGGGCCATGCCGGCGCACCGCTTCGCCCCACGGCGTGGAATCGTCGTCACGCTGCGGCGAGTTCCAGGTCGCAGCCCAGCCGAGGAACGCGGCCAGCACGAAGCGGGTGTGGAAGATCATGCGTACCGGTGCCAGCAACATGGAGAACAGCATCTCCATCAGCATCGACAAGGTGACCTTGACGCGTCCACCGTACTCGACGGCGCCCTTGGCCCAGATCAGGATGACGCTGAGCAGCTTGGGCAGGAACAGCAGCACAATGGTGGTGGAGAACAGCGCCACAGCCTTCTCCGGGTGCCACTGCGGCCACAGCGGGTAAAGCTGGTACGGCTCGATGAAATACTGCGGCTCCATCAGCGTGTTGGTCGCCAGCAGCGCGGTCGACAGCACCAGGAACAGGAACCACAGCGGCGCCGACAGGTAAGACATCACCCCGGTAAGGAACACCGCACGGTGAACCGGGTGCATGCCCTTGACCAGGAACAGGCGGAAGTTCATCAGGTTGCCGTGGCACCAGCGGCGGTCGCGCTTGAGCTCGTCGAGCAGGTTTGGCGGCAGTTCTTCGTAGCTGCCCGGCAAGTCGTAGGCAATCCACACACCCCAGCCGGCACGGCGCATCAGCGCGGCTTCGACGAAGTCGTGGGAAAGGATGGCACCGGCGAACGCGCCCTTGCCCGGCAACGGCGCCAGGGCGCAGTGCTCGATGAACGGCTTCATGCGGATGATCGCGTTGTGGCCCCAGTAGTGCGACTCACCCAACTGCCAGAAGTGCAGACCGGCAGTGAACAGTGGGCCGTACACGCGGGTAGCGAACTGCTGCATGCGTGCATACAGGGTGTCCATGCCCGAGGCTTTCGGCCCGGTCTGGATGATGCCGGCGTCCGGGTTGGCCTCCATCAGGCGCACCAGGCTGCTCAGGCACTCGCCACTCATGACGCTGTCGGCGTCGAGCACGACCATGTACTTGTACTCGCCACCCCAGCGACGGCAGAAGTCGTCGAGGTTGCCGCTCTTGCGCTTTACACGGCGCCGACGGCGGCGGTAGAAGATGCGGCCAAAGCCTTTGGTTTCACGGCACACATCCAGCCAGGCCTGTTGCTCGGCCACGGCGATGTCGGTGTCGTTGGTGTCGCTGAGCACAAAGAAGTCGAACCGGTCGAGGTTGCCGCTGGCGGCCACCGACTCGAACGTTGCGCGCAGGCCGGCGAACACCCGCGGCACGTCTTCGTTGCAGATCGGCATCACCAGCGCGGTACGCGCCTCGGGCGCGATCGGCTCGTTGCCTGCGCTGCTACCGGAAATCTTGTATTTGTCGCGCCCGGTGAGCAGCTCGAGGAAGCCCATCAGCGCGGTCCAGAAGCCCGCCGACACCCAGCAGAACAGGATGCCGAAGAGGATCAGGATGGAAGTTTGCAGGGCATACGGCCACACCTGCACCACCGTGTCCCACAGCGGCTGGTTGACGATTTCGTCAAGGTCCACGAACGACCAGCCCTGGTACGGCAGGATGCCTTTCATGTACCAGCCAGCGACGATGGTCTGGCCGATCATCAGCGCCAGCAGAATGTAACGGCGGATAGAGCCGACCGTGCGCCAGCGGGCCGGCGGCAGCTCGCGCTTGGGCGGCTGCGGGGCGTTGGGCCGGCCGGTCATGCGTCGCCACATGCGGATCAGCACATTGGTGCGCCATGGCTCGGGCACGACCTTGGTGCGTTTGATCGGCGGGGCGATCTTCAGGCACAGGCGGCCGCTGCCGTCGACGCCGAGCATTTCGGCTTCTTCCAGCTCGGCGGCGCTGCCCACGGTCAGGCGCGGGCCCACCGAGGCCTGCACGGCCTCGGCAGAGCTGGCGGCCGGGTTGGCCGCCAAGCGTTGGTGTAGCTCACTGAACGAGGTGCAGCTGGCAAGTTCAGCCCGCTGCTCGTCGCTCAGTGGTAGGTGGGCCAGGTACTCGCCAAGCGATTCCGGCCTTGCGCTTGAGTTACTCATCGGCAGGCAACTGATAGCTCCAGGTCTCGGTCAGCACCTTCTCGGTGGTGGCCGGGGCCCCGTTGGTGGGCGCCGCATCGGCGGCAGGTTGTTCGGCCTTGGCAGATTGCTCAGCCTTGACGGCTTTCTCGGCCTTGGCATGCTTGGCTGCGGCCTTGTCCTGCTTGGCGTCCTGGGCAGGCTTGGCAGGCTCGACCGGTACATCACGCACCAGTGCGGCGCGCATTTCGGTCGACTTGTTGGCTTCCTTGACCTTCAGGCGCAGGGTCAGGCGCCAGCCCTTGGTCTCAGGGTTATAGCGCAGATTGTTCTCGACCACCTCGGCGTTGTCGCCCACGCTGATCTGGCTGCGCACGGCGGCGTCTTCCGGCAGGGCGGCAAGCGCCGGGCCGGCGAAGTCGACCAGGAATGCCACGCTGCCATCTGGCTGGCGGATCAGGTTGGACTGCTTGACGTCACCCGTGGAACGCAGGGTCTGCTTGACCCAGCCCAGATCAGGGGCCTGGAACTTCGGCTCGTCGATGGTCCAGTGCAGGCGGTAGGCGTACTCGAACGGCTTACCTGGCTCAGGCAGTTTCTCCGGGCTCCAGAAGGCCACGATATTGTCGTTGGTCTCGTCGGCGGTCGGGATTTCGACCAGGTCGACGCTGCCCTTGCCCCAGTCACCCTTCGGCTCGATCCAGGCGCTTGGGCGCTTCTGGTAGTTGTCGTCGAGGTCTTCGTAGTCGCTGAAGGCGCGCTGACGCTGCATCAGGCCGAAACCACGCGGGTTCTCGACGCTGAAGTTACTCACGGCCAGGTGTTTCGGGTTGTTCAGCGGACGCCACAGCCACTCGCCGTTGCCGGCATGGATCGACAGGCCTTCGGAGTCGTGCAGGGCCGGGCGGTAGTTGAGCACCTTAGACGGCTGGTTGGGGCCGAACAGGTACATGCTGGTCAGCGGCGCAATGCCCAGGCGGCTGACATGGTCACGCAGGAACACGCGGGACTGCACGTCGACCACGGTGTCGTTGCCTGGACGCAGGGTCAGCTTGTAGGCGCCGGTGGAGCGCGGCGAATCCAGCAGCGCGTAGATCACCAGGTGCTTGTCGGCTGGCTTGGGCTTTTCAACCCAGAACTCGGTGAAGCGCGGGAATTCTTCGCCCGACGGCAGGGCGGTGTCGATGGCCAGGCCACGGGCAGACAGGCCGTACACGTGGCCCTTGCCGACCACGCGGAAATAGCTGGCGCCAAGCAGGGTCATGATCTCGTCCTGCTTGTCGGCCTTGTTGATCGGGTACAGCACGCGGAAACCGGCATAACCGAGGTTTTTCGTGGTTTCCGGGTCGTGCGGCACGTCACCGAACTCGAAGCGGTCCGGGTCGTACTTGATTTCCTCGACCTTGGTGGCGGTGACCTCGTTGATTTTCACCGGGGTGTCGAAGTGCATGCCCTGATGATAGAACGACAGCTTGAACGGGGTCTTGTCCTTGGCCCACTCGGCCTTTTCCTGCAGGAAACGGATTTTCTGGTAGTCCGCGAACTTCATGTCGCGGAACACGGCCGGCAGGTTGCTTTTTGGCGCTTCGTACTTCTGGCCGGCCAGATCCTTTGCCTTGGCAGCAACATCGTCAAGATTGAATGCCCACAGCTGGCCCGCGCTCATCAGGCCGACCAGAGCCACACTGGCCATCAGCGCCTTGCGTAGCCCGACGCTGGGGATTCTTGATGCTTTTTGGGGACTAACAATCACGAGCAACCCTCGCCGAAAACAGATCATGAAACCAACGGCCAGCGACAAATGCCGGGTTGGCGAGCACTGTTCGGACCCCGCGAGGGCGTAATGATTCCCCAAACGGATCCAGACAATGCTCGAGTCAGAGTGAAACGGACCTACGAACGCAGGTCCATGCAGCGCGCGATTATCCAGCAGGTTGCGTGACAACGCATCAGGCTGGAGCAACTATTTATCGTACAAAACCCCTTGTTTTCCTGTGAACAACGGGTTTTTTGACCTCATATTTGTAACATAAATGTTACCGGGCCATCATTGACCAGGTGCACCTGCATATCCGCACCAAAACGGCCGCTGGCCACGTCGGCGTACTGAGCTTTTGCCTGTTGCAAAAGATAGTCGAACAACTCGGCGCCGAGGGCCGGTGGCGCTGCGGTCGAGAAGCTTGGACGCATGCCATTGCGGGTGTCGGCCGCCAAGGTGAACTGTGACACCAGTAGCAGGCCACCCCCGACATCCTTGAGCGACAGGTTCATCTTGCCCTGCTCGTCACTGAACACCCGGTAGTTCAGCAGCTTGTGCAACAGCTTATCGGCCTGTTCACGGGAATCTTCAGGCTCGACCGCGACCAGCACCAGCAACCCTTGGTCGATGGCGCCGACCACCTCCCCCGCCACTTCAACCCGCGCACCGCGCACGCGCTGCAGCAGGCCCCTCATGCTTCTTCCAGGGGCAGGTCGAGCAGGCGTCGGGCCATCTGGTCGGCGGCACGCACCAAGGCATCGGTGATGCCAGGCTCGGAAGCCGCGTGACCGGCGTCACGGATCACTTTCAACTCACTGTTCGGCCAGGCCTGGTGCAACGCCCAGGCGTTGTCCAAGGGGCAGATCACATCGTAGCGACCATGCACGATCACCGCCGGCAGGTGGGCGATTTTGGGCAGATCGCGGATCAGCTGGTCCGGTTCGAGGAAGGCGTTGTTCATGAAGTAGTGGCATTCGATGCGGGCGATCGACAGCGCCCGCTGCGGTTCGGAAAAGCGGTCGACCACCAGCGGGTTGGGGCGCAGGGTGGCGGTACGGCCTTCCCAGGTGGACCACGCCTTGGCGGCGTGCATCTGGGCGATCTGGTCGTTACCGGTCAGGCGCTTGTGGAAGGCCCTGACCAGGTCGCCGCGTTCCTCCGGTGGAATCGGTGCGATGTAGTCCTGCCAGTAGTCGGGGAACAGGCGGCTGGCGCCTTCCTGGTAGAACCACTCGATTTCCTGCGGCCGGCACAGGAAGATGCCGCGCAGGATCAGGCCGTGCACGCGTTCGGGGTGAGCCTGAGCGTAGGCCAGGGCCAGGGTCGAGCCCCAAGAGCCACCAAACAGCACCCACTTGTCTATGCCAAGGTGTTCGCGAATGCGCTCCAGGTCTTCGACCAGGTGCCAGGTGGTGTTGTTCTCCAGGCTCGCATGGGGCGTGGAGCGGCCACAGCCGCGCTGGTCGAAGGTGATGATGCGGTACAGGTTGGGATCAAAGTAGCAGCGGCTCTGGGCGTCGCAGCCAGCACCGGGGCCTCCGTGGATGAACACCACGGGCAGACCTTCCGGCGAGCCGCTTTCGTCGACATAAAGCACATGCGGCGCTTCCACGGCCAGATCGTGCCTGGCGTAGGGTTTGATCTGCGGGTAGAGGGTCTGCATTGCGCACTCCGTGTGAGGATTATTCGGCCGTGGGCCATCATAAACCTGAATTGCGCTTTCAGCACCGTCCTTGCTGACGCGTTCGAACGGCGCGAATCGACCCTTGCGCAGAATTCCGGCAACTGCCTCCCACGGTGCCTGGCGACGCCGATAGCGTCGCCGCCTCCACTCAACGCTTGTAACGCTCGTCGCCCCAGGCCAGCAGCGCTTGCAGTAGCTGCCTCAATACCGCTTGCGTCGGTTGCGCCAAGTCTTCCCGGTAGGCAAATGGCTCGACTTCCTCCATATAGGTGCTTTGCGCCAGCTCCAGCTGCACAGCATGGATATGGTTGGCCGGGTCGCCATAATGCCGGGTGATGTGACCGCCTTTGAACCGACCATTAAGCACATGGCTGTAACCTTGCACCTTGGCGCACACACCCTGCAGCCGCTCAGCCAGTGCCGGATCGCAACTGGCGCCGTTGAAAGTACCCAGGTTGAAGTCCGGTAACTTGCCGTCGAACAGGTGCGGGATCAGCGAACGGATCGAATGGGCATCCCACAGCAGCGCATAGCCAAACTGCTCACGCAAGCGGTCCAGCTCACGACGAATGGTCGCGTGATAAGGGCGCCAGATCTGCTCCAGGTAGCGTCTGCGCTCTTCGCCAGACGGCGCCAGCCCGTCTTTGAAGAGGGGTTCGCCGCCGAACAGGGTCGCCGGGTACAAGCCCGTGGTGGCGCCGACGTACAGCGGCTTGTCGTCATCCGGACGGTTCAGGTCGATGACGAAGCGTGAGTACTCTGCGGCCACCACGCTGGCGCCCAAGTCACGGGCAAAGTCGTACAACTGCGGGATGTGCCAGTCGGTGTCCGGCAAGCTTTGCGCCTGGTCGACCAGGCCGTCGCGCACGGCGTCGGTCAGACGCAAGCCAGCGTGCGGCATGCTGATCAGCAGCGGCAGGCGACCTTGGTGAAAACTCAGTACCTTGTCCATCGTGCCTCGCTCAGTTGGAGATTTCATGGCCCATGCGCACTACGCGCTTGGGCAGGTCGCCACCCAGCCAGTAGGCCAGGTCGGCGGGGCGTTCGATTTGCCAGGCGACGAAGTCGGCCACCTTGCCCACTTGCAGCGAGCCGTGGCTGTCACCCAGGCCCAGCGCCGTGGCGGCGTGCACCGTAACGCCTGCCAGGGCCTCTTCCGGCGTCATGCGGAAGCAGGTGCAGCCCATGTTCAGCATCAACCGCAGCGACAACCCTGGCGAGGTGCCGGGGTTGAGGTCGCTGGCCAGGGCAATCTTTACCCCGTGGCGGCGCAATGCATCCATTGGCGGCAGCTGTGTTTCACGCAGGAAGTAGAACGCACCCGGTAGCAGCACGGCGACCGTGCCGGCGTTTGCCATTGCCACGGCGTCTTCCTCTGTCATGAACTCCAGGTGGTCAGCCGACAGTGCCTGGTAACGCGCGGCCAGGCTTGAGCCGTGCAACGATGACAGCTGTTCGGCATGCAGCTTGACCGGCAGGCCCAGTTCGCGCGCCTTGATGAACAGCCGCTCGACCTGGGCCGGCGAGAACGCGAGGTGTTCGCAGAAGGCATCCACCGCATCTACCAGGCCTTCGGCGGCCAGGGCCGGCAACATTTCATCGCAGATGTGCGCGATGTAGTCATCGGCCCGGCCTGCGTACTCCGGGGGCAAAGCGTGCGCTGCCAGGCACGTGGCACGCACCGTCAGCGGCAGCTCGTCGGCCAGGCGCCGGGCCACTCGCAGCATCTTGCGCTCATTGGCCAAGTCCAGGCCGTAGCCGGACTTGACCTCGAGGGTGGTCACGCCATCACGCATCAGTGCCCGGACGCGCTGGCGAGCACTGGCGAACAGTTCGTCTTCGCTGGCTGCCCGGGTAGCCCGCACGGTACTCGCAATACCACCGCCCTGCGCGGCGATTTCGGCATAGCTCACGCCCTGCAGGCGTTGCTCGAACTCGCCGCTGCGGTTGCCGCCGAACACCGCATGGGTGTGGCAGTCGATCAGCCCGGGAGTGACCCAGGCACCACCCAGGTCAACCGTGCGGTCAGCTTCGACGGGCGCCAGCTCGGCGCGTGGGCCTATCCACTCGATCAGCCCGGCGCTGGTGACGATCGCCGCGTCCTCGATGGCCGAGTAACGGCCATCGGCCATGGTCGCAACATGGCAATGCTGCCAGAGGGTTCTCATGCACAATCTCCTTTGCTAGCGGTGCAGCTCGGCCGGCTCCGCTACCGGCTGGCCCTGCCCTGCGCGCGGCTTGCACCACAGCAGGTAGGACGCCACCAGGAACACCACCCAGATCACGCCGACGATCAATGCCGCCTGGGTGTCCGGGAAGTAGCCGAGCACGCCAAAGATGAACACCATGAACGCAATGGCCATGGCCGGGCCGTATGGCCAGAACGGTACCGGGAACTTGAGCTGGGCCACTTCCTCGCGGCTCATGCTGCGGCGCATGGCTACCTGGGTGAGCAGGATCATCAGCCACACCCACACCGTGGCGAAGGTGGCGATCGAGGCAATCAGCAGGAACACATTTTCCGGGATCAGGTAGTTGAGCAATACGCCGATCAGCAGCGCAGCCCCCATCACCACAACGGTCATCCACGGTACGCCATGTTTCGACAACTTGCTGAAGCCGCGCGGGGCGTGGCCTTGCTGGGCCAGGCCATACATCATGCGGCCAGCGCCAAAGATGTCGCTGTTGATGGCGGAGATGGCAGCGGAAATCACCACGACGTTCAGCACGGCAGCGGCAGAGCCAATGCCCAGGTTGCTGAAGATCTGCACGAAAGGGCTGCCCTGGCTGCCGATCTGCGGCCATGGGTACAGGCACATCAGCACGAACAGGGTGAGCACGTAGAACAGCAGGATCCGCAGTGGCACCGCGTTGATCGCTTTGGGAATGACGCGCTGCGGGTCTTTTGCCTCGCCGGCAGTAACGCCGATGATCTCGATACCGCCGAAGGCGAACATCACCACCGCAAACGACGCGATCAAGCCACCCACGCCGTTAGGCATGAAGCCGCCATGGTCGAACAGGTTGCTCATGCCCACGGCATGCCCGGTACCCACCTGGCTGAAACCGAAGGCCATGATGCCGAGGCCGGCCAGGATCATCGCCACGATGGCGCCGACCTTGAGCAGCGACAGCCAGAATTCCATTTCGCCGAATACCTTGACGTTGCACAGGTTGAGGCCGCCGATCAGGAAAACGATGCCCAGCACCCAGATCCAGCGGGCTACCTCCGGGAACCAGAAGCCCATGTAGATACCGAACGCGGTGACGTCGGCGATGGCGACGATGACCATCTCGAAAGCGTAGGTCCAGCCAAGGATGAAACCGGCCATTGGGCCGAGGTAGGTGGTGGCGTAGTGGCCGAAGGAGCCGGCCACCGGGTTGTGCACGGCCATTTCGCCAAGAGCGCGCATGACCATGAACACTGCAGCGCCGCCGATCAGGTAGGCCAGCAGCACGGCCGGGCCTGCCATCTGGATGGCCGAGGCAGAGCCGTAGAACAGGCCGGTGCCGATGGCGGAGCCGAGGGCCATGAAACGGATGTGGCGGGCACTTAGCCCGCGCTTGAGACCTTGAGCTTGTTGCATGTCACGTCCTTGAATTGTTTTTGTGGTCGTGAGATTGAGCGGCTGCTGCGCAGCCCCTTCGCGGGCAAGCCCGCTCCTACATGGATAGCGTTTGCAGATCGCAATCTGTGCAGGAGCGGGCTTGACCGCGAAGGGCCGCCAAGCGGCCCCAAGGAGCATTACAGGCTTGGCAGCACACCCGCCGGCAGCAAGCCGGTCAGACTACCCTTGGCCAACAGGTCCACGGCCTTTTCGATATCCGGCGCGAAGAAACGGTCACGGTCGTAGTGCGGCACCTCGCTGCGCAGCGCCTGGCGCGCCTGCTCCAGCTTGGCCGAAGTCTTCAGGCCTTTGCGCAGGTCCAGACCCTGGCACGCGCCCAGCCATTCGATGGCCAGCACGCCACGGGTGTTTTCGGCCATTTCCCACAGGCGCTTGCCGGCGGCCGGGGCCATCGACACGTGGTCTTCCTGGTTGGCCGAAGTTGGCAGGCTGTCGACGCTGTGCGGGTGCGACAGGGCTTTGTTTTCGCTGGCCAGGGCGGCAGCGGTGACCTGGGCGATCATGAAGCCGGAGTTGACCCCACCGTTTTCCACCAGGAACGGCGGCAGCTGGGACATGTGCTTGTCCATCATCAGCGAGATGCGGCGCTCGCTGAGCGAGCCGATTTCAGCGATGGCCAGGGCCAGGTTGTCGGCGGCCATGGCCACCGGTTCGGCGTGGAAGTTGCCGCCGGAGATCACATCACCTTCGGCAGCGAACACCAGCGGGTTGTCCGACACGGCGTTGGCTTCGATGCCCAGTACCTCGGCGGCCTGGCGCAGCTGGGTCAGGCAGGCACCCATGACCTGCGGCTGGCAGCGCAGCGAGTACGGGTCCTGGACCTTGTCGCAGTTCTTGTGCGACAGCGACACTTCGCTGGAGTCGCCCAGCAGGTCGCGGAAGCAGGCCGCGGTGTCGATCTGGCCGCGTTGGCCACGCACTTCGTGGATACGCGCATCGAAGGGCGAGCGCGAGCCCAGCGCAGCTTCGACGCTCAGGCCGCCGCAGGCGATGGCCGCGGCATACAGGTCTTCGGCCTGGAACAGGCCACGCAAGGCATAGGCGGTGGAGGCCTGGGTACCGTTGAGCAGGGCCAGGCCCTCTTTGGCGGCCAGGGTCAGCGGTTCGAGGCCGGCAATCGCCAAGGCTTCGGTGGCCGGCAGCCACTGGCCCTTGTAGCGGGCCTTGCCTTCGCCCAGCAGCACCAGCGACATATGCGCTAGCGGGGCAAGGTCACCGGATGCGCCTACCGAGCCTTTCAGCGGGATGTGCGGGTAGACTTCGGCGTTGACCAGGGCAATCAGCGCGTCGATGACTTTGCGGCGGATGCCGGAGAAGCCACGGCTGAGGCTGTTGATCTTCAGCACCATGATCAACCGCACCAGGTCGTCATCCAGCGGCGCGCCGATACCGGCAGCGTGGGACAGCACCAGCGAACGCTGCAGGTTCTCCAGGTCATGGCTGGCGATGCGGGTCGAGGCCAGCAGGCCGAAACCGGTGTTGATGCCGTAGGCAGTACGGTCTTCGGCAATGATCTGCTCGACACAGGCGACGCTGGCGTCGATGGCCGGTGCGGCGCTGGCATCCAGTTGCAGGCGCACAGGCGCGGCATGGATCGCGCGCAGCTGGGCCAGGGTCAGGGTGCCGGGCTTGAGGGTGAGTTCGGTCACGTTACTACTCCAAATCGCGTGGAGCCGCAGGCCCGCTTGTGGGTGCCTGCGCGCTCCTTCTTGTTGTTCAGTATCACCCCTTGCAGGGTGCGATCCAAAGCGTGGTGATCAGCCGGTGATCATCGGCAGGTCCAGGCCCTGCTCCTTGGCGCAGTCGATGGCGATTTCATAACCGGCATCGGCGTGACGCATGACGCCAGTCCCTGGGTCGTTGGTCAGTACCCGGGCGATACGCTCGGCGGCCTCATCGGTACCGTCGCAGACGATGACCATGCCCGAGTGCTGCGAGAAGCCCATGCCCACGCCACCGCCATGGTGCAGCGATACCCAGGTGGCGCCGCCTGCGGTGTTAAGCAGGGCGTTAAGCAGCGGCCAGTCGGAAACAGCGTCCGAACCATCACGCATGGCCTCGGTTTCGCGGTTCGGGCTGGATACCGAGCCGGAGTCGAGGTGGTCACGGCCGATCACCACCGGTGCCGACAGCTCGCCGCTGCGGACCATTTCGTTGAAAGCCAGGCCCAGCTTGGCGCGAAGGCCCAGCCCCACCCAGCAGATACGTGCCGGCAGGCCCTGGAAGCTGATGCGCTCGCGAGCCATGTCCAGCCAGCGGTGCAGGTGGGCGTCGTCGGGGATCAGTTCCTTGACCTTGGCGTCGGTCTTGTAGATGTCCTCGGCTTCACCGGACAGCGCCGCCCAGCGGAACGGGCCGACGCCGCGGCAGAACAGTGGGCGGATGTAGGCCGGGACGAAGCCTGGGAAGTCGAAGGCATTGGCCACGCCCTCCTCCTTGGCCATCTGGCGGATGTTGTTGCCGTAGTCGAAGGTCGGGATGCCCTGCTTCTGGAAGTCCAGCATGGCCTGCACGTGCACGGCCATCGACTGCTTGGCGGCCTTGACCACTGCAGCCGGTTCGGTCTGCGCGCGGTCGCGGTACTGTTCCCAGGTCCAGCCGGCTGGCAGGTAGCCGTTCAGTGGGTCGTGGGCGCTGGTCTGGTCGGTGACCATGTCCGGGCGCACGCCACGCTTGACTAGCTCTGGGAGGATTTCGGCGGCGTTGCCGTGCAGGGCGATGGAGATGGCCTTGCCTTCGGCGGTGTACTTGGCGATGCGTGCGAGGGCGTCGTCGAGGTCAGTGGCCTGCTCGTCGACGTAGCGGGTTTCCAGGCGGAAGTCGATACGGCTCTGCTGGCATTCGATGTTCAGCGAGCAAGCCCCGGCCAGGGTCGCGGCCAGTGGCTGGGCGCCGCCCATGCCGCCCAGGCCAGCGGTGAGTACCCACTTGCCTTTCAGGCTGCCGCCGTAGTGCTGGCGACCGGCTTCGACGAAGGTTTCATAGGTGCCCTGGACGATGCCCTGGCTGCCGATGTAGATCCAGCTGCCGGCGGTCATCTGGCCGTACATGGCCAGGCCCTTGGCGTCCAGTTCGTTGAAGTGTTCCCAGTTGGCCCAGTGTGGCACCAGGTTGGAGTTGGCAATCAGCACGCGCGGTGCGTTGCTGTGGGTCTTGAACACACCGACCGGCTTGCCCGACTGCACCAGCAGGGTTTCGTCGTCTTCCAGGCGGGTCAGGGTTTCGACGATCTTGTCGTAGCAGGCCCAGTTGCGCGCGGCGCGGCCGATACCGCCGTATACCACCAGCTCTTTCGGGTTTTCCGCGACCTGTGGATCGAGGTTGTTCATCAGCATGCGCAGTGGCGCTTCGGTCAGCCAGCTTTTGGCGGTCAGCTTGTTGCCACGTGGGGCACGGATTTCAACGTCACGGTATTTGTTGTTGTCGGTCACGGGAAAGGTCCTCTGCGGTCGTCCGCGGGCGGGTATGTCGTGGTCAATATACAAACACACCTTTACTTGTATGTACAAGCATGGACAACCAAAATAATCGGACCTTGCCGTTCCTGGCTTGAGATTTATGTTGGGGTATAGATCGAGCGCCGCCCGCGCGGCGCTTCGCGGGTAAACCCGCTCCTACGTTTGTTTCGGGCCAGTCCATCCTGTGCCTGGCGCGCGCGACCGCCTTGCTGGTACGACGCGATATCGAGATAGGCACCAAGGCGTTCGCGCGCAAATCCCACAGGCATAATTGGCCTGAAACAAACGTAGGAGCGGGTTTACCCGCGAAGCGCCGCGCGGGCGGCGCTCGATCTCACAGGCGACAAAAACCTACAGCCAGACCCTCAGCGTTCAACCAGTTCGATCAGGCAGAACCGCCCCTGAACCTCCAGCCCAAGCAATTCGTCATTGCCCTCCAGCCGCAGGCAGTCATACAACCCTAGCCGCTGCGTTTCACGCCCCACGATGGTCACCTCAACATGGCTGCTGGCAGCAAACAACAACACCGTCGATGCCGAGCTGTACACCCGGCTGGTGCCATCCAGCCACTGCAACCGCGCCCGATATCGCTGCGGTGCATAGATCAGGTTGAAATCGCGGATCGCCCCGCCCAGCAACTTGCAGCTGACCTGGCTCTCGCCGCTGAACGCAAACGCATCGAACGCCAGCAATGGCCGACTGGCCTGGCCATCGACCAGCAGGCGCATGCCGTCGCCCTGCAGCACGGTGATGATCCGCTGGTAGCCGGCGAAGGTGGAGAAGCCGCCCGACTCTTCGATGTCGGCAATCGACAGACGCCAACCAAAACCGTCCAGACCCTCGCCACTGTCGCGGGTGATCTCTTCGGTGAAACCACCACCGTTCTTCCAAGGCATGCGCGGGTAATCGTGCGCACGCAACAACTGCAGCTGACTCATTTGCTGAAACGTCCTTCCAGGCGATGACGGGAACCGGGGTGGATCAGCCGTGCAGCGGTCACCGGCTGGCGGCCGGACCAGGTGCGACGACGAATCAGCAGGCAAGGCTCGCCCCGGTCGATCTGCAACAGGGTGCATTCTTCCGGCTCGGCCAGGATTGCCTCGACCACGTGCTCGCCCTCCGTCAGCGGCGCCACCTGGGACAGGTAGGCGTAAGGCGTCTGCCGGGTGAAATCCTGCTTGAGGTAATCGGGCGCAATGGCCGCGTTGACGTAACGGTCCTCGATCTGCACCGGCACGCCGTTCTCGAAATGCACGATCAGCGAATGGAACACGCGCTGACCTTCACGCATGTCCAGCGCCAGCGCCCGTTCGGAGCCGGCCGCTTCTTCGGCAAGCGTGATCACCTGGCAGCTATGCTGGTGCCCGCGCGCGGCAATTTCGTCGGCAATGTTGTTGACCTCGAACAGCGCCGAACGGCCCTTGGGCTCGGCCACGAAGGTGCCGACCCCTTGCATGCGCACCAGCAGGCCTTCGGCGGTGAGTTCACGCAGGGCGCGGTTGATGGTCATGCGGCTGAAGCCCAGCTCGTTGACCAGCTCGCTCTCGGAGGGTACCCGGTGATGCGGTGGCCAGCTGCCGTTGTCGATCTGCTGGATGATCATCTGTTTGACCCGGGCGTAGAGCGGCGCCGGGCCCTCGCCCATCTGGGCAACCAGCACGGAGACAGGAGGTGTCGGCACGGCGATGGATCCTTGTGCAAATGAAATGAGCGGTAGCTTGCCGCAGTTTACCCGGCAGGCAAACGCCTGTATATGTATATACAAGTTAACAATAACAGGATTCCACCGATGTCAGCCTACTTCGCCGAACGCGCCCTGCTACCTACGGGCTGGGCCAGCCATGTGCGTATCGAGGTCGCCAGCGATGGCCGTGTGGCCAGCATCGAGCCTGGCGCTTCGGCCGAAGGCGCCGAGCGCCTGGCCGGCCCGCTGCTGCCCGGCATGCCCAACCTGCACTCGCACGCTTTCCAGCGCGCCATGGCAGGCCTGGCGGAAGTTGCCGGCAACCCCAACGACAGTTTCTGGACCTGGCGAGACCTGATGTACCGCCTGGTCGGGCAGATCAGCCCAGAGCAGCTTCAGGTCATCGCCCGCCAGCTGTACATCGAGATGCTCAAGGCCGGTTATACCTCGGTGGCGGAGTTCCACTACGTGCACCACGACCAGGCCGGCAAGCCCTACGCCGACCCCGCCGAGCTGTCGCGACGCATCAGCGCGGCCGCAGCCGACAGCGGCATCGGCCTGACCTTGCTGCCGGTGCTGTACAGCCATGCAGGCTTTGGCGGCCAGGCGCCGAACGACGGGCAGCGGCGCTTCATCAACTCCACTGAACAGTACCTGCAGCTGCAAGCCCAGCTCGCCCCGCTGCTGGCCGCGCAACCGGCGCAGCAACTGGGCCTGTGCTTCCACTCGCTGCGGGCGGTAACGCCTGGGCAGATCGCCGAAGTGTTAGCGGCCAGCGACAGGCAGTGCCCAGTGCATATCCACATCGCCGAACAGCAGAAGGAAGTCGACGACTGCCTGGCCTGGAGCGGCCTGCGCCCGCTGCAGTGGCTGTACGAGCACGTGGACGTGGACCGCCGCTGGTGCCTGGTACACGCTACCCACGCCGAACCGGACGAAGTCACTGCCATGGCCCGCAGCGGCGCGGTGGCCGGGTTGTGCCTGACCACCGAAGCCAACCTGGGCGATGGGATCTTCCCGGCAGTGGATTTCCTGGCACAGGGCGGGCGTATGGGCATTGGCTCGGACAGCCATGTGTCGTTGAGCGTGGTGGAGGAGCTGCGCTGGCTGGAATATGGCCAGCGCCTGCGGGACCAGCGGCGCAACCGCCTGTATCGCGGCGACCAACCGATGGTCGGGCGCACGCTGTATGACGCGGCGCTGGCCGGTGGTGCGCAGGCGCTGGGGCAGGCGGTCGGCGAGTTGGCGGTGGGCAAGCGTGCCGACTGGCTGGTGCTCGATGGGCAGGACCCCTACATCGCCATGGCGGAGGGTGATGCCATTCTCAACCGTTGGCTGTTTGCCGGCGGCGATCGCCAGGTGCGCGATGTCATGGTGAATGGGCAGTGGGTGGTGCGCCAGGGGCGGCATGCGCAAGAAGAAGAAAGCGGGCGGGCGTTTGCCGAGGTGTTGCGCCAGCTTTTGGGCTGAGTGTACCGGGGCTGCGTTGCAGCCCTTCGCGGGCAAGCCCGCTCCCACAGGTTGACTGCCCCACAAAATGTCTTGGGGGCAGCCCAGGGTTCAGTGCAGAACCTGTGGGGTTTGCCCGCGAAGGGTTGCAACGCAACCCCAAAAAACTCAGTGCATTTTTACTATTTGCTGATCGGACGCCCGCCAGATCAAGCGGCTGGTGTCATACCCCTGCTGCCGCGCCCTGGACAGCAGGTTCTCACGCTCCCAGGCCGGCAGTGTCGGCGTGCGCGACAGAATCCAAAGGTATTTGCGGTCCGGGCTGCCGACGATGGCCGTACGGTAGTGGTCGTCCACATAAAGAATCCAGTACTCACCCCGCGCCACGCCTGGCACCAGCCTGGTGAACCAGTTATCGAACTCGACCCATAGCTTGTCGGTGTGCCCCGGCTCCTGGATATTCGCATGCCCTTCGGCGCGAAGCCATTCATCACCCATGGTGCGGCAGCGGTTGAGCACGCCATAACTGCCATCAGGCCTGAGGTTGTAATGGGCCTCGGACTGCTCGCAGCCTTCCTGGTAGCGCATGGGCAGGCGCGCCAGCTCGTACCATTTGCCCTGGTAGCGCTTGAGGTCGACATTTCCGGCGGTTTTCGGCGCCAGCGGGTCGTGCACGGAACCTGCACAACCGCCCAGCAGCAACGCCAGGCATACCCCCATCAGCAGGTACGCACGCCTCATTTGAGGCCCTGCCCGGAATACATCAGCACCTTGTCAGCTGCGTACTGCACGCTGATGAAGCTCTTCTCGTCCCCCCAGGTGCAGCTGCTCATGCCCAACGCGCCAGAACATTCGGTCGGCGTGCCGAGCAACTGCTCGACCTCGGCCTTGTTCATACCGGCCTTGATCTTGGAATAGTTTTCCTGATTGATCTTGCTGCAGGCAGTCAGCACGACGCACAGCGACAACAGGGCGAGGGAACGCAACGACATGAAGGGACACTCCTGAAAGATGATACAGGCGAGTGGCCTGCAGTGACCTTCGACGTGAAAATCCCTCCCAGGTTCCCTGCCCCACCCCCTATGCCCCTACACCATTGGTCGGATGGCCACTACTGTGCGATTAATCACAAAGCATTAATCATGCGCCCAATAAAAAAGGCCGCCCCCGTTGGAGCGGCCTTGCGTTGCGATGCCTGCGCAGCAGGCTCCCTGGGCCTCAGAAACGGGAACCAGGTTCCAGCAAAAAGTCCATCTCTTCGCTGGTGCTCGGCCGCTCCAGCACCAGGTTGCGGTGCGGGAAGCGCCCGAAGCGGGCAATTACCCGCTGGTGCTGCTCGGCATAGTCGAGGAAGCCTTCGAACAGCCGGCGGTTGGCCTCGGGCTGTTCGTCCAGCAGCATTCGATAACGCTCCACGCACAGGTTCTGCCAGTCCAGCACTTCGGCATGCTCCAGTACCAGCAGCACGAACACGCGCTGGATCGGCAGCAGCTGGTAGTCCCAGCCCTTCTGCAGGCCCTGCATGGCGACTACCTGGGCACGCCGGTCGCCGTCGAAGGCACGCGGCGTGTCGCGGTAGATCATGCGTGGCAGCTGGTCGAGCAAAATCAGCAGGCCCAGCCAGCCCTGCGGGGTTTGCTGCCACTCTTCGAGCCCACCCGCCAGGGCGTGCTCGACCAGGTCGCCAAACAGCGCATGGGCGTCGGCATCGTAATGCTTGCCGAACCACAGCGTGCTCTTCTCGTCAGCCACGGCCTGGGCACTGGTGCCCCAACCGAACCACCATTCCAGCAACGGCTGCCAAGGTGCGAGCATGACTTACTCCTTGTGGTAAGCGGTGACGCGCTCGACCTCTTCCTTCGAGCCGAGAATCACCGACACGCGCTGGTGCAGGCTTTCTGGCTTGATGTCGAGGATGCGATCGTAACCGTTGGTGGAAGCGCCACCGGCCTGTTCGATGATGAACGACATCGGGTTGGCTTCGTACATCAGGCGCAGCTTGCCCGGCTTGCTTGGTTCGCGGGCGTCACGTGGGTACATGAACAGGCCGCCACGGGTCAGGATGCGGTGCACGTCGGCCACCATCGAGGCGATCCAGCGCATGTTGTAGTTCTTCTTCAGCGGGCCGGTCTCGCCTGCCAGCAGTTCGCCCACATAGCGCTGTACCGGGGCTTCCCAGTGACGCTGGTTGGACATGTTGATGGCGAACTCGGCGGTGGTCTCCGGTACGCGGATGTTTTCGTGAGTCAGCACGAAGCTGCCCAGTTCGCGATCCAGGGTGAAGCCCTTGACGCCGTTGCCCAGGGTCAGGATCAGCATGGTCTGCGGGCCGTAGATGGCATAACCGGCAGCAACCTGCTCGGTACCTGGCTGCAGGAACGCTTCTTCGTTGAGGCTTTCGTTCTGGCTCAGGTACTGGTTAGGGCAACGCAGAACCGAGAAGATGGTACCGACCGACACGTTGACGTCGATGTTCGACGAACCGTCCAGCGGGTCGAAGACCAGCAGGTAGGCGCCTTTCGGGTACCTGCCCGGGATCTGGTACGCGTTGTCCATTTCTTCGGAAGCCATGCCAGCCAGGTGACCGCCCCACTCGTTGGCTTCCAGCAGGATATCGTTGGAAATCACGTCCAGTTTCTTCTGGACCTCGCCCTGCACGTTTTCAGTGCCCATGCTGCCCAGCACACCACCGAGGGCGCCTTTGGACACGTGGTGGCTGATTTCCTTGCACGCACGCGCTACCACTTCGATCAGGAAGCGCAGATCGGCAGGGGTGTTGTTGCTGCGGGTCTGCTCAATCAGATAGCGACTCAGGGTAACGCGGGACATGTATGGCTCCGAACGGATTGGGGGGATGAAAAACCCACGCAGTTTACAGGGAGAGTGACGGGCTAGCGAGTGATGAGACTCGCCACGGCTCTCAGACGGCACAATAGGTCGGTAGTTCAGCCTTCGCCAGGCCGGTGGTCTGGTTGTGGGGCGATTCGCGGGCGCGCCCGCTCCTACAGGCTTATGAGAGCCCTGCAGGAGCGGGTTTACCCGCGAACAAGCCAGCACAGGCCTGTCTCAATCCAGCGCCTTCCAGATCTCGGTCGCATACTCGCGAATGGTCCGATCCGACGAGAACCAGCCCATCCGCGCGGTATTGAGCACCGCCTTGCGCCACCACTCCTGCGGTGTGTGCCACAGATCCTCGACCCGGCGCTGAGCATCCCAGTAGTCATCGAAATCGGCACACACCAGGAAGCGATCATAGGCCACCAGGCCGTCGATCAACCCGGTGTACCGGGAAGGGTCGTCTGGCGAGAACACACCACTGCGAATGGCCTGCAACACATCGGTCAAGCGGTTGGAAGCGGCTATGGCAGCATTGGCGCCAAAATCACCGGCACGCTTGCGCGCTTCAACCTGCTGCGAGGTCAGGCCAAAGATGAACATGTTGTCGGCCCCCACCTGTTCGCACATCTCCACGTTGGCGCCATCCAGGGTGCCAATGGTCAACGCACCATTGAGGCCGAACTTCATGTTGCTGGTACCGGAAGCTTCGTAGCCCGCGGTGGATATCTGCTCGGAAAGGTCCGCCGCCGGGATGATGCTCTCGGCCAGGCTGACGTTGTAGTTGGGCAGGAACACCACCTTCAGCAGGCCGCGCACTGTCGGGTCGTTGTTCACCACCCGGGCGATATCGTTGGCCAGCTTGATGATCAGTTTGGCCTGGTGGTAACTGGCCGCAGCCTTGCCGGCGAAGATCTTCACCCGCGGCACCCAGTTGGTGCCAGGGTCGTTGCGTATGGCCTGGTACAGTGCAACGGTGTGCAGCAGGTTGAGCAACTGGCGCTTGTATTCGTGAATGCGTTTGACCTGAACGTCGAATAACGCCTCGGGGTTGACCGTGACGCCGATGCGATCCTGAATGATGCTGGCCAGGGCACGCTTGCTGTGCAGCCGCTGGGCAGCGAACTGCTTGCGGAAACCGGGTTTGTCGGCGAACGGCACCAGGCCCGCCAGAAGCGTCTGCGGGTCGTCCTTGAGTTCCGGCCCAAGCGCCTCGACCAGCATCTCGGTCAGCTGAGGATTGGACTGGTACAACCAGCGGCGGAAGGTAATGCCGTTGGTCTTGTTGTTGATCCGTTGCGGGTAGAGCTTGTGCAGCTCGGAGAACACCGTGCTCTTCATCAACTTGCTGTGCAGCGCCGACACACCGTTGACGCTGTGCGAGCCGAGAAACGCGAGATTACCCATGCGCACCCTTCGGCCGTTGTCTTCCTCGATCAGCGAAACCGCGCGCAGCACGTCGAAATCGTGCAGGCCTTTGGCCCGCAACGCATCGATATGGTAGGCATTGATCAGGTAGATGATCTGCATGTGCCGCGGCAGCATGCGCTCCATCAGCGCTACCGGCCAGGTTTCCAGGGCTTCTGGCAACAGGGTATGGTTGGTGTAGGCGAGCGTGCCGACGGTCAGCTCCCAGGCCTTTTCCCAAGGCACTTCGTGCTGATCCACCAGCAACCGCATCAGCTCCGCCACCGCAATCGAAGGGTGGGTGTCGTTTAGCTGGATGGCCGCTGCATCAGGCAGGTTGAGCAGGTCCTTGTTCATGTTCAGGTGGCGCCGCAGCAAGTCCTGCAGCGAAGCCGAGACGAAAAAGTACTCCTGGCGAAGGCGCAGTTCCTGGCCGGCCTCGGTGCTGTCGGCTGGGTACAGCACACGCGAAATGCTCTCGGCACGCGCCACTTCAGCCACAGCCCCCAAGTGGTCACCGGCGTTGAAGCGCTCCAGATGCAGCTCTTCCAGCGCCCGCGCACGCCACAGGCGCAGGGTGTTGACGCTGGATCCACGCCAGCCGACTACCGGCGTGTCGTAGGCCACCGCCCGCACCGTCTCGCCCGGCCACCATACCTGGCGCTGGGTACCGCTTGCATCGTGCACCGTTTCGACACTGCCGCCAAAGCTGATCGGGTAGATCACCTCGGCGCGCTCGAACTCCCAGGGGTTGCCGAAATCCAGCCAGTTCTCGGTCTGTTCCTGCTGCCAGCCATCGACCACGGCCTGACGGAACAGCCCGTGCTCGTAGCGGATGCCGTAACCATGGGCAGCGATACCCAGGGTAGACATGCTCTCCATGAAGCACGCCGCCAGACGGCCAAGGCCACCATTGCCCAGCGCGGCGTCCGGTTCGAGCAGGCGAATGCGTTCGAGGTCCACATTCAACCCTTCCAGCGCATCGCGGGCGATGTCCAGCAGGCCCAGGTTGCTCAGGCTGTCGTACAGCAAGCGGCCGATGAGAAACTCCAGGGAAAGGTAGTAGACCCGCTTCTGGCTGCGCCGATAGGCCTGCCGGGTGTGATCCATCCAGTGGTCGACCATGTGATCGCGCGCGGCCAGGGCAATGGCTTCGAACCAGTCATGGTCGAAGGCGTGCTCGGGGTCCTTGCCGACCGCATAGGTCAGCTTGTTCAGTACAGCAGCGCGAAAATCCGCGACTTCGGCGTCACGTGCTTTAGGTTCCTGGGACATGCGGCATCCTCGGGCAAGTTGACGAAAGCGGAGGGAGAGTGTTGAGCCTAGACCCTTCGACAGAGAGCGACAGTTACGGTTCGCAGTTTTCATGCCCACTTTGCGATTCCGGCAAAAGGTTGTTCATAAATTGAACAATTCCGGTATCATCGCGCGCCCCAAGACCGTGATCCACCCTATAAAGATGAAAACGACCCTGATCGCCGCGGCCGAAGTCGACCGCCTGGAGACCTGGCAGCGCTACACCAGCAACATGTGCCATGGCTGCCATTCGACCTGCTGCACCCTGCCGGTGGAGGTGAAGATCAAGGATCTGATCCGTATCGGCGTGGTTGACGAGTTCGAAAAAGACGAACCACCCAAGAACGTGGCCAAGCGCCTGCAAAAAGAAGGCATCATCGAGCGCTTCAACCAGAAGTCCGGGATCTTCACCCTGACCCGGATGAGCAACGACGACTGCATGTACCTGGATCGTAAAAGCCGCCTGTGCACCATTTATGACAAGCGCCCGGATACCTGCCGCAACCACCCCAAGGTCGGACCGCGGCCGGGCTATTGCGCCTACAAGCCCAAGGTGGTTGGGCGCTGATCTATTGCCTGCACCGGCCTCTTCGCGGGTAAACCCGCTCCTACAGGTCTTGACCTTGGTGGATATCCTGTAGCGAAGAGGCCGGTACCACCAGCACAAAAAACCCAGACAAACAAAAACGCCCCCGGCCTTTCGGCCGGGGGCGTTTTCATTCAGCCTGAGCTAACTCAGTTCTTGGCTTTCTTGGCTGCGCGGGTACGCTCGCCTTCGTCCAGGATCTTCTTGCGCAGACGGATCGACTTAGGAGTCACTTCGCACAGCTCGTCGTCCTGGATGAATTCCAGGGCCTGCTCGAGGGTGTGGCGAACTGGTGGTACCAGGGCGATGACTTCGTCTTTGCCCGAAGCACGCATGTTGTCGAGCTTCTTGCCTTTGGTCGGGTTCACGCCCAGGTCGTTGTCACGGCTGTTCAGACCGATGATCTGACCGTTGTAGATCTCCTGGCCGTGTTCAACGAACAGCTTGCCGCGAGCCTGCAGGGTTTCCAGCGAGTAGGTCAGTGCCTTGCCGGTCTCGACCGAAACCAGTACGCCGTTGAGGCGGCCGGACATCTGGCCCGACTTCATGGTGTCGTAGCGATCGAAGATCGAGGTCAGGATGCCTGCACCGTTGGTCAGAGTCAGGAACTGGTTACGGAAACCGATCAGACCACGGGCTGGAATGTTGTACTCCAGACGAACGCGGCCCTTGCCATCCGGAACCATGTTGGTCAGGTCGCCTTTACGCAGACCCATCTCTTCCATGACCTTGCCCTGGGATTCTTCAGGGATGTCGATGGTGACGTTCTCGAACGGCTCCTGCTTCACGCCGTCGACTTCGCGGATGATCACTTCAGGACGGCCCACGGCCATTTCGAAGCCTTCACGACGCATGGTTTCGATCAGCACCGACAGGTGCAGCTCACCACGGCCCGAAACCTTGAACTTGTCAGGGGAGTCGGTCTCCTGAACGCGCAGAGCAACGTTGTACAGCAGCTCCTTGTCCAGACGGTCCTTGATGTTACGACTGGTGACGAACTTGCCTTCTTTACCGCAGAACGGCGAGTCGTTGACCTGGAAGGTCATCGAAACGGTCGGCTCGTCAACGGTCAGCGGCTTCATCGCTTCTACCGCATCCGGGGCGCACAGGGTGTCGGAGATGAACAGCTCATCGAAACCGCTGATGCAGACGATATCGCCAGCCTGGGCTTCTTCGACGTCAACGCGGTGCAGACCGTGGTGACCCATCAGCTTCAGGATACGGCCGTTACGCTTCTTGCCGTTGGTGTCGATGGCGACAACCGGGGTGTTCGGCTTGACGCGGCCACGGGCGATGCGGCCAACACCGATCACGCCGAGGAAGCTGTTGTAGTCCAGTGCGGAGATCTGCATCTGGAACGGGCCGTCGCGGTCAACAGACGGTGCTGGTACGTTGTCGATGATCGACTGGTACAGCGGGGTCATGTCTTCGGCCATGGCAGTGTGGTCCAGGCCGGCAATGCCGTTCAGGGCCGAGGCGTAGACCACTTTGAAGTCCAGCTGTTCGTCGGTGGCACCGAGGTTGTCGAACAGGTCGAAGATCTGGTCCAGAACCCAGTCAGGACGTGCGCCCGGACGGTCAACCTTGTTGATCACGACGATTGGCTTCAGGCCGGCTTCGAAAGCCTTCTTGGTCACGAAGCGGGTTTGCGGCATCGGGCCGTCCTGGGCGTCGACCAGCAGCAGCACGGAGTCGACCATCGACATTACACGCTCAACCTCGCCACCGAAGTCGGCGTGGCCGGGGGTGTCGACGATGTTGATGTGGTAGCCGTTCCAGTTGATGGCGGTGTTTTTCGCCAGAATGGTAATACCGCGCTCTTTTTCCTGGTCGTTGGAGTCCATGACGCGCTCGTCGTTGAGCTCGTTACGCTCCAGAGTGCCGGACTGACGCAGGAGTTTGTCGACCAGAGTGGTTTTACCATGGTCAACGTGGGCGATGATGGCGATGTTACGCAGATTTTCGATCACAAGTGTATCTCGATCAGAGGATTCGGTTGCCGCCCAGTGTAGGCGGCCAATATGTACCGTTTAAGGCTCAGCGGGCCCGGCGGTCGGGAGGGCGATGGCGAATACTGCCGCCATACAGCCCCGGCGTCTTATGTCGGACGATAAACACGCACATTGGCATGTCCCTCACTGAGCAGATGGTGTGCGTGCAAACGGCTCATCACACCCTTGTCGCAATACAGCAAGTACTGGCGCGTGGGGTCCAGGTGCTTGAACTTGCTGTTGATGGCGTAGAACGGCATGGCCTGGACTTCGATACCTTCCAGCACCAGAGGTTCGTCTTCCTGGGCATCGGGGTGGCGAATGTCGATGACGATCTGGCCTGGCAGCGCCTCGGCCACTTCCTCGATTTCGATGTCCTTGCCCAGCTCATCGATCACATGATCGATGGAAATGAACTTGGCGCGCTCAAGAGCGCGCTCCAGCACGGCCATGTCGAACTGCTTTTCTTCGTGCTCCATGCGGTGACGCTTGGCATGGGTGGTCGGGTTTACCGAGATCACGCCGCAGTATTCCGGCATGTGCTTGGCAAAGTCCGCGGTGCCGATTTCGGTGGCCTGGTCGATGATGTCCTGCTTGTGGCTGGCCAGCAGCGGGCGCAGCACCAGCTTGTCGGTGGCCGAGTCGATGATCGACAGGTTCGGCAGGGTCTGGCTGGACACCTGGGAAATCGCTTCGCCGGTCACCAGCGCGTCGATCTGCAGGCGGTCGGCCATATGGGCGGCGCCGCGCAGCATCATGCGCTTGAGGGTCACGCCCATGTAGCTGTTGTCGACCTTGTTGAGGATCTCGCCAACCACTTCTTCGAACGGCACGCTGATGAACAGTACGCGCTGGCTGCTGCCGTACTTTTTCCACAGGTAATGGGCCACTTCCATCACGCCCAGCTCGTGGGCACGGCCGCCGAGGTTGAAGAAGCAGAAGTGGGTCATCAGGCCGCGGCGCATCATCTGGTAGGCCGCAACGGTGGAGTCGAAACCACCGGACATCAGCACCAGGGTCTGCTCCAGGGCACCCAGCGGATAACCGCCGATGCCATTGTGCTGGTTGTGGATCACGTACAGGCGCTGGTCGCGGATTTCGATGCGCACCAGCACTTCAGGCTTTTTCAGCTCGATCCCGGCGGCGCCACACTGCTGGCGCAGCTGGCTGCCGACGTAACGGTCGACGTCCATCGAGGTGAAGTCATGGTGGCCACCGCGTTTGCAGCGCACGGCGAAGTGCTTGCCGGCCAGCAGGTGGCCGAAGTGGTGCTTGCACTTGGCGACGATGTCGTCGAAGTCACCCAGCGGGTATTCCTCTACCTGCAGGAAGTGGGTGATACCCGGGGTGCAGGTGAGGCGTTCGATCATCTCGCGCTGGACTTTTTCGTCTTCGACGCGGGTGACCACCTCGAGATTGTCCCAGACACCATCGACCGCGAGCTCAGGGTCGAGATCCTTGAGCACGTTGCGGATGTTCTTGCCAAGCTGGCGGATGAAGCGCTTGCGCACCGGCCGGCTTTTGATGGTGATTTCTGGGAAGACTTTGACGATAAGTTTCATTGGTTAACAGCGCGCGCAGGGCCTGCCGAAAATGAGGGGCGCGAATTATATCGGAAATTGCTCAGGATTTGACCAACTTTTGATCAGAAGCTTTGAGATAAATGCAGAGGGCCAGGTTTTGCAGTGCCTGTTACGGCCCTTTCGCGGGTAAACCCGCGCCTACAGGCGGTGCAAAGCCCGTAGGAGCGGGTTTACCCGCGAAGAGGCCCTAGAACCTGGCACACCACTCACGCAACGCACCCTATTGGTGCGATACGATCAAAAAACGCATCGTAAGGGTGCACTTTTACCCGCCAACCCATCGCCAAATGCCCGCAAACGCCCCCTTTTATCCCACCCTCGCCATTTTCGGGCACTGGCATGCAATTTGCTCCCTTGTGAGGCAGGTAAGCTTGGCCGACTATCCGCGCCCGGCAACACCCTTTTTCCAGGGCAGCGGCCCACCGCGCTCTAGACCATCCGGAGGACAACATGTCGAAGTCGGTTCAACTCATCAAAGATCATGACGTCAAGTGGATTGATCTGCGTTTCACGGACACCAAAGGCATTCAGCACCACGTGACCATGCCGTCGCGTGATGCGCTGGACGAAGACTTCTTCGAAGTCGGCAAGATGTTCGACGGTTCCTCCATCGCTGGCTGGAAAGGCATCGAAGCTTCCGACATGATCCTGATGCCGGTCGACGAAACCGCCGTTCTGGACCCGTTCACCGAAGAACCAACCCTGATCATCACCTGCGACATCGTCGACCCGTCGAGCATGCAGGGCTACGACCGCGACCCACGCGCCATCGCCAAGCGTGCTGAAGAGTACCTGAAGAGCACCGGCATCGGTGACACCGTATTCGCCGGTCCAGAGCCTGAGTTCTTCATCTTCGACGAAGTGAAGTTCCACTCGGACATCTCCGGTTCGATGTTCAAGATCTTCTCCGAGCAGGGCTCGTGGATGACCGGCGCTGACGTGGAAGGCGGCAACAAAGGCCACCGTCCAGGCGTGAAAGGCGGCTACTTCCCGGTTCCGCCGTTCGACCATGACCACGAAATCCGTACTGCCATGTGCAACGCCCTGGAAGAAATGGGCCAGACCGTTGAAGTTCACCACCACGAAGTGGCGACTGCCGGCCAGAACGAAATCGGCGTCAAGTTCAACACCCTGGTGAAGAAGGCTGACGAAGTACAGGCGCTGAAATACGTCGTGCACAACGTTGCCGACGCTTACGGCCGTACCGCCACCTTCATGCCGAAGCCACTGTACGGCGACAACGGCTCGGGCATGCACGTGCACATGTCGATCTGGAAAGACGGCAAGAACACCTTCTCGGGTGAAGGCTATGCCGGCCTGTCCGACACCGCCCTGTACTTCATCGGCGGCATCATCAAGCACGGTAAGGCCCTGAACGGCTTCACCAACCCGTCGACCAACTCGTACAAGCGTCTGGTCCCAGGCTTCGAAGCCCCGGTAATGCTGGCCTACTCGGCTCGCAACCGTTCCGCCTCGATCCGTATTCCTTACGTCGGCAGCCCGAAAGCCCGCCGTATCGAAGCACGCTTCCCGGACCCATCGGCCAACCCGTACCTGGCGTTCGCGGCCCTGCTGATGGCTGGCCTGGACGGCATCCAGAACAAGATCCACCCAGGCGACGCGGCCGACAAGAACCTGTACGACCTGCCGCCAGAAGAAGCCAAGAACATCCCGCAAGTGTGCGGCAGCCTGAAAGAAGCTCTGGAAGAGCTGGATAAAGGCCGTGCGTTCCTGACCAAGGGCGGCGTGTTCTCCGACGACTTCATCGATGCCTTCATCGAGCTGAAGAGCGAAGAAGAAATCAAGGTCCGTACCTTCGTACACCCGCTGGAATACGAGCTGTACTACAGCTGCTGATCTGATTGGCGCCTCGCGCCGATGACATGATCACGACGGCCTCCCTCGGGAGGCCGTTTTTGTTTTCATACATGCGAATCAGAACGCCCCTACAAGCAGCAGTTGGTCAACTGCGCACAATCCATTCTCCCTCTGAATGGAGAACACCATGCGCCTGGCCATCACGTCACTTTGCTTGCCGTTTGCCTTGATCGGCTGCATCGCTCCTGAAGCCTCCCAGCCTGAATTCAACCCACTCCTATCCAACATCGAGTACCGACTGGAGCTGGCCAGCTCGGTTGCACTGCACAAGTGGGAACACAACCTTGCCGTAGCAGCGCCCGAGCGCGAGCGCGAAGTCCTTGCCCTGGTGCGCCAGCAGGCTGCCGACCATGACCTCAGCCCTGAACGCGCCGCAGCTTTCTTCAGCGACCAGATCGAGGCCAACAAGCTGGTGCAGTACACCTTGCTCGATCGCTGGGTCATGCTAGAGCAGAGGCCATCAGCAGCCGTCCTTGATCTGGTCGACCAACTGCGACCTCGTCTGGACAAGCTTCAGACAACACTTCTATTCGAGTTGGGGCGCTTCGACCGGCACCCTCCAAAGGACTGCGCGCGGAAACTCGCCAACGCCCTGCACGCCCGCACCAATGACCCGATACGCCACCTAGCCCTGGTCCGCGCAACCGCACAGCTGTGCCCGAAACACTAGACGCGCCAATGCTCTATATTGGTGCATAACAACGCCGAACGCTCCGCCATGCACCCCAAAACAGGTCGCGCGGAGCGCCCGCTCAGCAAATTTTGATCCGATTGAGCGCAAATCCAGGCCTTTCTCAGCTATTTCCGCTTCTTTTCGGAGCCTTGGTTTGTTTCTTGCATTTTTTGCAGGAAGAGAGTCTCGCATCAGCGGATCCACAGCACGCCCGGATCTGGCCCCAAGTGCCAGGCAAGCGCCAAACGAGGTCAACGACGCCTTATGACCATCAGCGATGCACAGCACCGTCTGCTTCTGGACAACCTGACCACCGCCACGTTGCTGCTCAATGCCGAGCTGCGCCTGGAGTACATGAACCCGGCCGCAGAAATGCTGCTGGCCGTCAGCGGCCAGCGCAGCCATGGGCAGTTCATCAGCGAGCTGTTCACCGAATCGACCGAGGCGCTCAGTTCGCTGCGCCAGGCGGTCGAGCAGGCGCACCCGTTTACCAAGCGTGAAGCGCAGCTCACATCGCTGACCGGGCAGACCATCACCGTCGACTACGCGGTAACGCCGATACTGCATCAAGGCCAGACCCTGCTGTTGCTCGAGGTGCACCCGCGTGACCGGTTGCTGCGCATCACCAAGGAAGAAGCCCAACTGAGCAAGCAGGAAACCACCAAGATGCTGGTGCGCGGCCTGGCCCACGAAATCAAGAACCCCCTTGGCGGCATCCGCGGAGCGGCCCAGCTACTGGCCCGCGAACTGCCCGAGGAAGGGCTGCGCGACTACACCAATGTGATCATCGAAGAGGCCGACCGCTTGCGTAACCTGGTCGACCGCATGCTCGGCTCGAACAAGCTGCCGTCGCTGGCCATGACCAATATTCACGAAGTGCTGGAGCGGGTGTGCAGCCTGGTCGATGCCGAAAGCCAGGGGTGCATCACTTTGGTGCGCGATTACGACCCAAGCCTGCCGGACGTGCTGATCGACCGAGAACAGATGATTCAGGCCGTACTCAACATCGTGCGCAACGCCATGCAGGCGATCAGCTCGCAGAATGAGCTGCGCCTGGGTCGCATCACCTTGCGCAGCCGCGCCCTGCGCCAGTTCACCATCGGCCACGTGCGTCACCGCCTGGTAGCGCGGGTAGAGATCATCGACAACGGCCCAGGCATCCCGCCGGAACTGCAGGAAACCCTCTTCTATCCCATGGTCAGTGGCCGCCCGGACGGTACCGGGCTGGGCCTGGCCATTACCCAGAACATCATCAGCCAGCACCAGGGCCTGATCGAGTGTGAAAGCCACGCTGGCCATACCGCCTTCTCGATTTACCTGCCTCTGGAACAAGGAGCCACCGCCTCATGAGCCGAAGTGAAACCGTATGGATCGTCGACGATGATCGCTCCATCCGCTGGGTCCTGGAAAAAGCCCTGCAACAGGAAGGCATGACCACCCAGAGCTTCGACAGCGCAGACGGCGTCATGGGGCGCCTGGCACGTCAGCAACCCGACGTGATCATTTCCGACATTCGTATGCCTGGCACCAGCGGCCTCGACCTGCTGGCGCAGATCCGCGAGCAGCACCCGCGCCTGCCGGTCATCATCATGACCGCCCACTCCGACCTGGACAGCGCCGTGGCCTCGTACCAAGGCGGTGCCTTCGAGTACCTGCCCAAGCCATTCGACGTCGACGAAGCGGTATCGCTGGTCAAGCGCGCCAACCAGCACGCCCAGGAGCAGCAAGGCCTGGATGTGCCACAGAACCTGGCGCGCACCCCGGAAATCATTGGTGAAGCTCCGGCGATGCAGGAGGTGTTCCGCGCCATCGGCCGCCTCAGCCACTCCAACATCACCGTGCTGATCAACGGCGAGTCCGGCACCGGCAAAGAACTGGTGGCCCACGCCCTGCACCGGCACAGCCCACGCGCAGCATCGCCGTTCATTGCCCTGAACATGGCCGCCATCCCCAAGGACTTGATGGAGTCGGAGCTGTTCGGCCATGAGAAAGGCGCCTTCACAGGTGCTGCCAACTTGCGTCGCGGCCGTTTCGAGCAGGCCGATGGTGGCACGCTGTTCCTCGACGAAATCGGGGACATGCCTGCCGACACCCAGACCCGCCTGCTGCGTGTACTGGCCGATGGCGAGTTCTACCGCGTGGGCGGCCATGTGCCGGTCAAGGTCGACGTGCGCATCATCGCCGCCACCCACCAGAACCTGGAGTCATTGGTGCAGGCCGGCAAGTTCCGTGAGGACTTGTTCCACCGCCTGAACGTGATCCGTATCCATATTCCGCGCCTGGCCGACCGCCGCGAGGATATCCCCGCCCTCGCCCGCCACTTCCTTGCCCGGGCGGCCCAGGAGCTGGCAGTCGAGCCGAAGATCCTCAAGCCGGAAACCGAAGAGTTCATCCGCAACCTGCCATGGCCTGGCAATGTGCGGCAGATGGAGAACACCTGCCGCTGGATCACCGTGATGGCCTCCAGCCGCGAAGTGCTGATCGGCGACCTGCCACCCGAACTGCTGAACCTGCCACACGATGCCGCGCCGGTAACCAACTGGGAGCAGGCCTTGCGCCAGTGGGCCGACCAGGCCTTGGCGCGCGGGCAGACCAGCCTGCTGGACAGCGCAGTGCCGAGCTTTGAACGGATCATGATCGAGACGGCACTCAAGCACACCGCCGGTCGCCGTCGCGATGCCGCGCTGTTGCTGGGTTGGGGGCGTAACACCCTGACACGCAAGATCAAGGAGCTGGGGATGAATGTGGCTGGTGGGGATGATGAGGAAGGTGATGACCACTGAGCGCTGAATTAGCCTTCTAGATTGCTGGGGCTGCTTTGCAGCCCATCGCGACACAAGGCCGCTCCCACAGGATCACCTCTGCCCCCAAGGCTGATGCGATGGACACACATCGCGGTCGTCGTAGGAGCGGGTTCACCCGCGAAGAGGCCGGGCCTGCTGGCCAATTTCCACCTGCCGTTCAGCGTTGCTGCCGCCACCGTATTCGCGGGTAAACCCGCTCCTACCACGGCGGTGGGCACACATCGGGGTCGTCTTAGGAGCGGGTTCACCCGCGAAGAGGCCGGGCCTGCTGGCCAATCTCCACCTGCCGTTCAGCGTTGCCGCCACCACCGTATTCGCGGGTAAACCCGCTCCTACCACGGTGGTGGGCACACATCGGGGTCGTCGTAGGAGCGGGTTCACCCGCGAAGAGGCCGGGCCTGCTGGCCAATCTCCACCTGCCGCTCACCGTTGCCGCCGCCACCGTATTCGCGGGTAAACCCGCTCCTACCACGGTCCTGTGGGAGCGGCCTTGTGTCGCGATGGGGCGCAAAGCGGCCCCAGCCATTTCAGCCGTCTGAATGCACCGTTCCTGTGCCCGCTGCACCTCTCGAAGGCACAAATCCCCTCAAAATCCGGCCAAATCACCCGCAAAGCCCAGTATTCACGGCTTTTGCAAAACTGGCACGCCCCCTGCAATAAGCAATACATCTCCAGTTTCGGGGGCCCTGGTACAGGCAGGCCGGGTGAACCCCTCTTTTATTTGCAGCACCGCCGCTTTTGGGGACCTCGGTACAGGCAGGCCGGGCATCCCCCTTTATACGCAGTACCCCTTTTGGGGACCCTGGTACAGGCAGGCCGGGATATCCCCTCTTTTATTCGTGCAGTTTCACTTGCACCCGCCAGCGCCCAGCGTCCTCTGCACCGGCCCATTCGCCGTGCAGGGGGCGCGCGGCCACCACCGTCAGCAACAAACCTTCCTTGCTGTGCTGTACCCGCCAGCTCACCGGCTTGCCCTGCAAGCTGAGCTGCCCTTGCTGAGCCTTGCCCTGGGCCTGGAACAGCAACGCCACCGTCCCTTCCACGTTCTCGCCATGCAGCTGGGGCTCTTCGTTGAACCACAGCTCCAGGCCATCCTGCATCACTTGCACCTGCTGCAGTTCACGCTCGTCCGGCGTAGTCAGGCGACCGATCATCAGCCCTACCATCAAGCCGACGATCGCCAACGACAGCATCACCCGTGGGAAGGCCTTCGAACGCACGTCCGGTTCAGGGGTAGAATGCCCGTCATCTTCACGTTTGGAGCCGTGCATGTTTCACGTCATCCTTTTTCAACCAGAAATTCCGCCGAATACCGGCAACATCATTCGTCTATGCGCCAACAGCGGCTGCGCCCTGCACCTGATCGAACCCATCAGCTTCGAACTGGATGACAAGCGCCTGCGCCGCGCAGGGCTGGACTACCACGAGTATGCCACGCTCAAGCGCCACGAGAGCTTGGCCGGATGCCTGGAAAGCCTTGGCAACCCACGGTTGTTCGCCTTTACCACCAAGGGCTCGCACCCGTTCCACGAAGTGGCCTTCCAGCCGGGCGACGCCTTCCTGTTCGGGCCAGAGAGCCGCGGGTTGCCGGCCGAGGTGCTGGACAGCCTGCCGGCCGAGCATCGCCTGCGCCTGCCGATGCGGCCGGGGTGCCGTAGCCTGAACCTGTCCAATACCGTGGCGGTGACGGTGTATGAGGCGTGGCGGCAGAACGGGTTTGCCGGGAGCTGATGTGTTGCCTGTGCCGGCCTCTTCGCGGGTAAACCCGCTCCTACGCAGGTCGAGGCAACGGCGCGATCCCCTGTAGGAGCGGGTTTACCCGCGAAGAGGCCCGCACAGGCAACAAAAAAGCGCCCCGAGAGGCGCTTTCTTTATACCGGCAGTAATTACTGCACAGTAGGCGCTTCACCCGCTTCCTGCATACGCTGCATTTCTTGCGCGTACAGGGCGTCGAAGTTGACCGGCGACAGCATCAGCGCCGGGAACGAACCGCGGGTCACCAGGCTGTCCAGGGCCTCACGGGCATAAGGGAACAGGATGTTCGGGCAGAACGCACCCAGGGTGTGGCTCATCGAAGGCGCATCGAGGTTGGCGATCAGGAAGATACCGGCCTGCTGCACTTCAGCAATGAAGGCCACTTCGTCACCGTTCTTGACGGTAACCGACAGGGTCAGCACGACCTCGTGGAAGTCGCCTTCCAGGGATTTCTGCTTGGTGTTCAGGTCCAGGGCAACGCTCGGTTCCCAGGTCTGACGGAAGATCTGCGGGCTTTTCGGGGCCTCGAACGACAGGTCACGCACATAGATGCGTTGCAGGGAGAACTGAGGGCTGTTGTCTTCTGCAGCAGCGCCGTTGGTCTGTTGGTCAGTCATGTCAGATCCTTATCCTAATGTTTTTGAATGCAGTGCAAATCAGGCCGCCAGCAACGCGTCGAGCTTGCCCGCGCGCTCCAGGGCATAGAGGTCATCGCATCCACCGACATGGGTGCTGCCGATCCAGATCTGCGGCACCGACGTGCGGCCGGCTTTCTGACTCATCTCGGCGCGAACCTGCGGCTTGCCGTCGACCTTGATTTCCTCGAAGGCCACGCCCTTGCTCTCGAGCAGGTACTTGGCGCGCATGCAGTAGGGGCAGTAGTCGCTGGAGTAGACGATGACAGGCTTCATATCACTTCACCAGGGGCAGGTTATCGGCTTTCCAGCTGGAAACGCCACCGCTCAGTTTGGCGGCGTTGTAACCAGCTTTGAGCAGCTCGCGGCAAATGGTGCCGGACTGCTGGCCCATCGCGTCGACGACGATCAGGGTCTTTTCTTTATGCTTGCCCAGCTCGGTCATGCGGTTGGCCAGCTTGTCCTGCGGGATGTTCACCGCACCGACGATATGACCGGCGGAGTATTCCTTGGCCGGGCGAATGTCGATCACCAGGGCCTTCTCGGCATTGACCAGGGCTGTCAGTTGGCCGTTAGTCAGGCTTTGGCCACCACGACGGATTTCATTGATGAGCAGCAGGACCAGCAGAATGAGGAAGATCGCAACCAGGATGTAGTGATCTGTCGCGAATTGAATCAGGTGAGCAACCATCAGCGGTGTTCCAGGCGATTGAAAATGCCGGCCAGTATACACAGCCCCTTGGTGCCACCAAAGCCCGACGGGCCGGCCACAAAACCACCTTCATGTTGCCACCACAGGTGCGCCGGTCGGTGGAATGGGACGAATATTCGCCGCAGGTGGCGTATTTGCCCTAAAATGCGTGTCTTTATCATCTTTGAACAACCGTGAGTTTGATTGATGACGAGCACGCCCAAACCCCTGGTCCTGATTATCCTGGATGGCTTCGGCCATAGCGATATCCCCGAACACAACGCCATCTTTGCCGCCAATAAACCGGTCTATGACCGCCTGTGCGCCACCCAGCCGCATGGCCTCATTTCCGGCTCGGGCATGGATGTCGGCCTGCCGGACGGGCAGATGGGCAACTCCGAAGTCGGTCATATGAACCTCGGCGCAGGTCGCGTCGTGTATCAGGACTTCACGCGGGTGACCAAGGCCATCCGCGACGGCGAGTTCTTCGAAAACCCGGTACTGACCGGTGCTGTGGACAAGGCAGTCGGTGCTGGCAAGGCCGTGCACATCCTCGGCCTGCTGTCCGATGGTGGCGTACACAGCCACCAGGACCACTTGGTGGCCATGGCCGAACTGGCCGCCCAGCGTGGCGCCGAAAAGATCTACCTGCACGCCTTCCTCGATGGCCGCGACACCCCGCCACGCAGCGCGCAGTCGTCCATCGAACTGCTCGACGCCACCTTCGCCAAACTGGGCAAGGGCCGTATCGCCAGCCTGATCGGCCGCTACTACGCCATGGACCGCGACAACCGCTGGGACCGCGTCAGCGCTGCCTACAACCTCATCGTCGACAGCGCTGCCGAGTACACCGCTGACACAGCCCTGGCAGGCCTTGAAGCAGCTTACGCCCGCGACGAAAGCGACGAATTCGTCAAGGCCACGCGCATTGGCGAAGCCGTCAAGGTCGAAGATGGCGATGCCGTGATTTTCATGAACTTCCGCGCCGACCGTGCTCGCGAGCTGTCGCGTGCATTCGTAGAGCCAGACTTCACGGAATTCGCCCGTGCGCGCCTGCCGAAGATGGCGGCGTACATCGGCCTGACCCAGTATTCGGCGAAGATCCCGGCACCAGCAGCCTTTGCCCCGTCCAGCCTGAACAACGTGCTGGGCGAATACCTGGCGAAAAACGGCAAGACCCAGCTGCGCATTGCCGAAACCGAGAAATACGCCCACGTCACCTTCTTCTTCTCGGGTGGCCGCGAAGAGCCGTTCGAAGGCGAAGAACGCATCCTGATCCCGTCGCCGAAGGTCGCCACCTATGACCTGCAACCGGAAATGAGCGCGCCGGAAGTGACCGATCGCATCGTCGAAGCCATCGAACAGCAGCGCTTCGACGTCATCGTGGTCAACTACGCCAACGGCGACATGGTCGGCCACACCGGCGTGTTCGAGGCAGCGGTCAAGGCCGTCGAAGCACTGGATACCTGTGTAGGGCGCATTGTCGAGGCACTGGACAAGGTCGGCGGCGAAGCGCTGATCACCGCTGACCACGGCAACGTCGAGCAGATGGAGGACGAGTGCACCGGCCAGGCGCACACCGCGCACACGACCGAGCCGGTACCGTTCATCTACGTGGGCAAGCGCAACGTGAAAGTGCGCGAGGGCGGCGTGCTGGCCGACGTGGCGCCGACCATGCTGAAGCTGCTGGGGCTGGCAAAGCCGGTGGAAATGACCGGTACTTCGATTCTGGTCGACGCCTGAATGTCGAAAGGGGCTGCGTTGCAGCCCCAATTGCACATGAATTCCAGACAAACGCCCCCCTGCATCCGCAGCGAGGCGTTTTTTTTGCCTGCCCAGGCGGGCATACTAGGCCAGTCTCCATCCTTGGTACGCCAAACCCCATGCTTCGCGCCCTGATCCTCCTAGCCCTGTCTTGCCTGCTCAGCCCGGCCTTCGCCGATGAGCGTGCGCAGACCCAGCAGCAACTGGATGCCACCCGCCAGGACATTGCCGAGCTCAAGAAAACGCTGAGCAAGCTCCAGGAAGAAAAGGCAGGTGTGCAAAAAGACCTCAAAGCCACCGAAACCGACATCGGCAACCTCGAAAAGCAGGTGGAGGCCCTGCAGCAAGAACTAAAAAAGACTGAAGGCGAGCTGGAGCGCCTTGATACCGAGAAAAAAAAACTCCAGAGCGCCCGCGTTGAACAACAACGACTGATCGCCATTCAGGCCCGTTCGGCCTACCAGAACAACGGTCGCGAGGAATACCTCAAGCTGCTGCTCAACCAGCAGAACCCCGAGAAATTCGCCCGCACCCTCACCTATTACGACTACCTGAGCAAGGCGCGCCTGGAGCAATTGCGCACCTTCAACGAGACCTTGCGCCAACTGGCCAACGTCGAACAGGAAATTTCCAGCCAGCAACAACAACTGCTGGCCCAGCGCACCGACCTCGACAGCCGTCGCCAGGCCCTGGAAACCGAGCGCGCCAAGCGCCAGCAGGTACTGGCAAAGCTCAACAGCGATGTGAAGGACCGCGATCAGAAGCTGCAAGCGCGCGAACAGGACCAGGCCGACCTGGCCAAGGTCCTGAAGACCATCGAGGAAACCCTCGCCCGCCAGGCGCGTGAAGCTGAAGAGGCACGCAAGAAGGCCCTGCTGGCGCAGCAGGAAGCGGAAAAACGCCGCCAGCAGGAAGCGCTGGCCGCCGCCGCTGCCCGCGACCGGGCCCGTGAGCCTGCAGAGCCAGTGGAACCGCCGAAAAAGGCCCGTACCACCCTCGGGCCGATGGTTTCCAGCGATGGCGCCAACTACGGCGGCGCATTTTCTGCTGCGCGGGGCAAACTTCCATGGCCAGTCAATGGTCGATTGCTGGCACGTTTCGGTGATGCCCGCGGTAGCGACGCCCGTGCCAAGTGGGACGGGGTTATGATCAGCGCCAACCCAGGCACCCAGGTACGTGCCGTGCACGGCGGGCGTGTGGTATTCGCGGACTGGTTGCGCGGTGCCGGGCTTCTGGTCATTCTCGACCATGGCAACGGTTACCTGAGCCTGTACGGCCACAACCAGAGCCTGCTCAAGAATGCCGGTGATATCGTCAAGGCCGGTGAAGCCATTTCCACCGTTGGCGACAGCGGTGGTCAGGACGCGGCAGGCTTGTATTTCGCTATCCGCCAGCAGGGCCGGCCTACCGACCCTTCGCAGTGGTGCCGGGGCTAGTCAAATTTCTACGGCGCAGCCTGAGTGCTGCGCCGATGCTCCCCAGGGAGCGCTTACAGGATCAGGAGTTCGTTCGACATGCTGCACTCGCCTCGTCTCACCCAGCTGGCCCTGTCCATCGCCCTGGCGGTCGGCGCGCCCCTGGCCACCGCCGCAGAGCCGGCCAAGGCCGCCGCAGTGCCAGCCACCGAGGTGACCGCCAAGGCGCCACTGCCGCTGGAAGAACTGCGCACCTTCGCCGAGGTCCTGGACCGCATCAAGGCCGCCTACGTCGAACCGGTAGACGACAAGACCCTGCTGGAAAACGCCATCAAGGGCATGCTCAGCAACCTTGACCCGCATTCGGCCTACCTTGGCCCCGAGGACTTCCAGGAGCTGCAGGAAAGCACCAGCGGAGAGTTCGGCGGGCTGGGCATTGAAGTAGGCCAGGAAGACGGCTTCATCAAGGTGGTCTCGCCAATCGACGACACCCCAGCCTCGCGGGCCGGCGTGCAGGCTGGTGACCTGATCGTCAAGATCAACGGCGCCCCGACCCGCGGCCAGACCATGACCGAAGCCGTCGACAAGATGCGCGGCAAGGTCGGCGAGAAGATAACCCTGACCTTGGTGCGCGACGGCGGCAACCCGTTCGACGTGAACCTGACCCGTGCAGTCATTCAGGTCAAGAGCGTGAAGAGCCAGCTACTGGAGAACGACTACGGCTACATCCGTATCACCCAGTTCCAGGTCAAGACCGGTGACGAAGTGGGCAAGGCCCTGGCCAAGCTGCGCAAGGACAACGGCAAGAAGCTGCGCGGGGTGGTGCTGGACCTGCGCAACAACCCAGGCGGCGTGCTGCAATCGGCAGTGGAAGTGGCCGACCACTTCCTGACCAAAGGCCTGATCGTCTACACCAAGGGCCGCATCGCCAACTCCGAGCTGCGTTTCTCGGCCGACCCGGCCGATGCCAGCGCAGGCGTGCCGCTGGTGGTACTGATCAACGGTGGCAGTGCATCGGCATCGGAAATTGTCGCCGGCGCCCTGCAGGACCAGAAGCGCGCCGTGCTGATGGGCACCGACAGCTTCGGCAAAGGCTCGGTGCAGACCGTGCTGCCACTGGCCAACGACCGCGCCCTGAAGCTCACCACTGCGCTGTACTACACCCCCAACGGCCGCTCGATCCAGGCCCAGGGCATTGTCCCGGACATCGAGGTGCGCCCGGCCAAGCTCACCGCCGAAGCCGACACCGAAAACTTCAAGGAAGCCGACCTGCAGGGCCACCTGGGCAACGGCAACGGCGGCGCCGACCGCCCGACCGGCAGCAGCAAGCGCAAGGAACGCCCGCAGGATGACGACTTCCAGCTGAGCCAGGCACTGAGCCTGCTCAAGGGCCTGAACATCACCAAGGGCGACTGAGCCACCCTATGCGTTTTCTGCTGTGTCTGTTGTTTTGCCTGATGGCCGGAATCGCGCAAGCGGCACCGGCCAACAAGGCCTACATGAGCATCATCATCGACGACCTGGGCCAGAGCCCGGAGCGCGACAGCCGTACCCTGGCCCTGCCTGGGCCGGTGACCATGGCGATCATGCCCGACACCCCGCATGCCACCGACTTTGCACGCCAGGCGCACAAGGCCGGCAAGACGGTGATCCTGCACATGCCCATGGACCCGGCCACCGGGCCCTATGCCTGGCACCCGGGCATCGCCATCGAAGAGCTGGCGCGGCGCCTGGACGCAGCATTGGTCAAGGTGCCCTACGCCGCCGGCATCAACAACCACATGGGCAGCCGCATGACCGCACAGCGTGAACCCATGGCGTGGTTGATGGGCGAGCTGCAGCGGCGCCATCTGTTCTTTGTCGACAGCCGCACCAGTGCCGCCACGGTTGCCGCGGCCGAGGCTCAAGCACACGATGTCGCGCATGTATCACGGGATGTATTTCTGGATGACGTGCGCACGCCGGAAGCCATCGACGCTCAGCTGCAACAGGGTATTACGCTGGCCCGCAAGCAAGGCTCGGCCGTGTTGATCGGCCACCCCTACCCGCAGACGCTAGCGGTGCTGGAAAGTCAGATTCCACGGCTCAAGCAGTTGGGTATCGAACTGGTCACGCTGCAACAGATGATCGCCACACGTGGCAACCAGGCCATGCCTGCACACGGTAAGCATGGCCGTTACAGCAATCGCTAGCATTTGCCGATCGCGGGCAGCCGCTGGGCCACCCGGGCGAATGTTCAGAGGTTGAACGGAATGACATCCCTGGCCTGTGCGTAGGTCAGGTTACCCCGATAAATGCTCAGTACCTGCCCCTCGCTCGCCGCCTTCATTTGCTCGCGATACCCCATCTTGCGCTGGCTCCACAGCTTGAGATGGCCTTTGCCAAACGCCGTCGGCGCCGCCTGCGAGTCGGCAAAATGGAAATGCGCGGCCCACAAGGGTTTACCTCGACTCTCACCGGGAGCACGCAACAGGCTGATCCGGTACTCGTCCAGATAGCCATCGGAAACCACCTGCCGAGGCCCGACATATTCCACGGCGAGCAAACCCTGCTGATGGAGAAAATTCAGCCCTCTGGCACCTGGATAGCGCGTCTTGCTGTAAAGCGCTACCAAACAGTCGCGGCGGGCCTGACGCAACTGAATCAGCGCATCGTCCATGCCCGCCAGCAGCGCGTGCTCTGCGTTGGCATCGCTGAGCTGTTCACGCAACTCGGACACTTCGTTGATCTGGCCGTCCAGCATCGACATCAGGCCCATGTCGTCAGCATCCTTGGCAACCAGGGCTCTGGCTTGAGCGATGACATTTTCGTTCTGTGCCAGCATGGCCTCGGCCAGTTCCCGGTTGTTCCTTTCGGACTCCGGCGTAGAAGTCCGCGACTGCTGTTCCGGTTCGCCCGCGGCTACCTCTTCAACCCAGGTGTTTCCCTGCTTCTGGAAGCGATGCAGCGCACTCTTGTTGAAAGCCGCTACAACTTGCAGCACAGCCTGCCCGTCGACCACCGATTCGCTGCCAATGACTATCTGACCAGCCCGCGTATGGGCCACCTGCAGGCTCTTTCGTGAATAGACCGCACGACGTGTGCCACGGACCTGCCCGTCCGCCTGCTCGCGCATGGCCTCGACCAACGCCTCACCGGCTATGGTTTTCAGTTCCACCATCTGTTGCTTGTAGGCCTCAAGGCGCTGGACATCGATGAGCTTGCTGCCGAGTGTCTTGATCCGTTCGGCGTTGAGAATCGCCGCGAGGTATTCGTCCCACGCACTTTGCAGCACCTCGATTCGTTCGGCGACAGGCAAGTCACAGAACATCAGCAGATGATGGGTTTGTGCAGCCACCCGCAAACGCTGACTGGCGAGCGCATGGCGGAAGATCATGTAGTGCTGGGTAGGCGTGCCTTTGTGCCACTGCAGGGCCAGCTCGACCAGGCCCATGGCCTGGAAAAACCGGATGTTGATCGTGGTCGTCTTACGGCTCTCGATAATGCTCGAAACGGTCAGCGTGGTATTGACGTAAGGCACTTGCATGTCGATGTCGGTGATGGCCAACAGGCGATCCAGCTGGCTGGAGACATTGATGATCCTGGGCTGCTCTTCAAGCAACTTTTCCAACATCGTCCGGAACCTGGCATACAACTCGGCCTGTTTCTCTGGCGGTGCGACATTGAGCGCATTGGTGAGTTGGTCATATTCCCTGAACCCACCCAAGGCCAGTAGCTCATCAATGAAAAACATGCCAAAGCTGATCAGGTTCTTGCGGACCTGGCCCAAGAGTATCCGTTGATCTCTTACGCTGCCGACGTGCGTCGAGGCGCTCGACTTGTCAAGCACGTAGGTAATGTTGCGTTCGGCCTCGAGATAATCAAGGAACAATCTCTCGTTCAAGGGCAGGCGCTGGTTGCGCAACTTACTCGTCTGCTCTTGCAACTGCTGGAACTTGAGCTTGAACAACTCGGTAGCCTGCTCGAATTGCGCACGTTCGCCCGGCTCGGTGGGTGGCGCCTTTTGCAACCGTTCCTCGACTTTTTTTACCGGATCACGCAAACCGACAATCTGCTCGCTCAACGCGTTGAAATCCTTCGTGGCAGCCTCTGCGGCCAGGATAAGCCGCTCTATCTCGGCCTGAGCCTTGGCGATCGGCCCGTCAAGCTTCTTGCGCAATCGCTCGCGGGCCAACTCGCCGGAGCGATCATTGCCACCGTGCAAGCGCGAATTATTGAGGCGCCAGACATTGCCGTCGCGCATCAGGTATGGCCCAACCGTGCCGTCCGGACCAATGATGCGAAACGCTGCGTTATCAAGGCTGACTCGGTAGACATCACCGTCCAGAGACACATAGAAATCATCCCCGATCCGTACCAGCCCCGCGGCCACGCCCTGCGTCTGCGGTTCGCGCCCTTCCAGCAAAACACTGACCGCCAACGCGCGCATCTGGCCGCGCTGGGCACTTGACAGGCCATTGAGCCCCCCAGCCCCACGCCAGGAAAAATCGAGGTGGGTGTTGGCCATGGCCTGCAGGCTGTCGACCGAGGCGCTGGGCTCCCGCGTTGCTGCGCAAAGGTTCGCCAGCTCGACCCCAGTGCCGGCAGGTGGCCCCTGGAACAGCACTGGCGGCAGGTCGCCAGAAACGGGCGGCGCTGCCAGTTTCGGCGTCTGCAGGTGTATCAGCGCCAGCAAGGTGTTGTTCAGCACATCGACCATCGCCTGGATGCGCTCGTCGAGATGCGAGCTGGCCAGTCCTTGCACATCGTTGATCAAGCTGCGCATGCCGATGTAGAGCCAGGCAACCGAGGTGAGCGGCCCTGGCAACACCGGAAACACAACATTCAGCAGTTCCCAGGAAAATGCGGTGACCAGTCGCCAGCGCACCTCGCTGTTGCTCATGGCGCTGCGATCCGCCAGCTCCAGCAACATCCGGCCCTTGGCTTCGAACATCTGCCGATCCACGTCCCGCGCCCAGAATTGCAGCGCCAACTGAACAGGCTGCGGTTTCTCCGGGAGGGTGTAAGGGTCGAGCAGCCATTGGGGCAGGTGCGGCTCCCGGAAGCCACCATTGTCGTAGACCGCGCGCTGAGCTTGCTCAATCCACAGCAGCACGTTGTCCTGCAACGCCCCCGGGCGGCTGATCGCATCCAACAGTGCTTGAGCGCTGTCGTACTGAATCAGCGCCTTTTCGGTGTACAGCGGGCAGTACAACAGATGAACACCCAACTCGATGAGTTCGATCACGTAGAAACCATGCGCGACGTCGACCCTCTCTGATGTCGGCGAGCGTTTGAACGCAAGCGGTGCAATCCGCACAGCGGCTGCCCCTTCCGCGCCGCTACGGCAGAATTCTGCCAGGGCGCCGTAGGCGAATTTGTCGAGCCGTTTGACGGCACGCGCCCGCGCAGCATCGAACATCAGGGTGACACGCCAGCGTATGGCAAATGCCGAGATGTGTTCGGCGCGGCTCGCCGAGCGATCGAGCATCGACTGAACATGCCGTGGATAACTGCCGCCGATATCGACTCGCTGCACCAGCTCACGGACGTAATCAATGGTCATCCACTTCATGATCAGCTGGTTTTCCCGGTGGGCGATGTGTGTCACCACCCCGCCTGCGGTGGCATCCAGGCGGCCGATCGCCAGCTGCGTCAGGGTCAACGTCTTTTCACCGGTCTTCTGGCCGAAGCCCAGCCCGTGACCGTCACTGACAAAGGTCTCGACCGTGAGGAGAAGGTCATCAGGAAAATAATTGGCGTCTACCGGGTGGTCATGCAGCATCGCTTCGCGCAGGCGCGTCGCCGCATAGGTGTGCAAGTCCGGCAGACCGTCCTGAATGCCCTGCGCTGGGCTGTGCTGTTGCAGTAGCGACAAGTCGAGCATGGCTTGGAGGTAAGCGGTCTGGCTATCCGTATCGGCTCGCGACAGGCCCTTGGGAAGCGCCAGGCCCAGCCCACCGGTGCCATGGTCACTGAACTCGGCGAAAAATGATGCGGGGTCGCAGGCCAAGTGGCAGTAGTGCTCCAGTTGGTCGACGCTGTCGATCGCACTCCAGCGCAGGCGGGCCACGCGCTCGAGCAAGATTTCCAGCAGCGAGGCGCTGTACAGGGCGAAAGCGTCGCCCCCCACGGTCAGGCCCTGCCAGTTCAACTCATCAAACCGGTAACGTCCAGCCATCTGTATTTGCAACGCCGCGCCGAATGCAGCCTGGGCGTCGAAACTGCGGACCAGGCCTTCGGGAGAACACCAGAGTGTCAGTTCGCGAACCTCACTGGAGGCGGTAATCAGCAAGCCGGGCAACAGCTCATGGAACGTGTCTTCGCCCTCACGTAAGGCTACCCGCACCAGCTGCACATCGAGCCCGGTGCGGTTGCCCATCATCAGGTCACGCAGAAGCTTGCGCTGTTCGTCGTCCAGCGCTTCGTCTTTCAGGCCATCGAGCAGGTTGGCGCGCAACAACTGTTGCAACCACAGGTCCCGGTCGATCGTGCCGTCGCCGTTCCAATAGTCGATCTGCGCTTGCTGGAAGTGCCAAAGCAGCATTGGCAGCAACGCGTTGAGGCCATCGGTCAGGCGCGCGGGCTCGATCAAATCGCCCTCAGCCGTTTCGAAGCTCGACTCGATGGCGAAAAAGCGCCGGGGCGGGTTCAGGCTAAGGCGGTAGTCGCCCGCCGGGGCGAGGTCCAGTGGTTTAGCCGCAAGCAGGGCCTGCAGCACAACATCCACCAGCGGCTGAGGGCGCCAGACACCATCCGGCTGCAGGGACATCAGGTACAGCGGTGCAGCCGAGGTCATTTCAGGGCGATGCACGCCAACCAGAGGATAGTGCTCCAGGATCACCTTCATGACCTGTTCGCCTACGACCTGGCGGAGCATGGGACGGCTGGCGAACTGGGCGGCGACTGCGTGTTTGAGGTTGTGCGCGTGAGTGGCGGGCATGACCAGGACTCGTTGTGGAATGAACCACAAAGCGTCCTGGAAATGGTATCGAAACAGGTGCTACATATTGCTGCTGGCAGGCCGCGGCACCTGGCGGTGCGGCGACCTGCCGGGCTGTCAGCTATAGACGCGGCCAAGCACCTGGCGATGGCTCTCGAACTGATCGAGCACATCACGCACGATCTGGTCTGGGGCAAAGCCCATCAGGTCGTACTCCTGACTGCCGTCATGCAGATAGACCTCGGCGCGGTAGAAGCGCTGGCGCAGTTCAGGCTCACCCTCGACCGGCGCCTCGCTCGGCGCGGCCATATAGCCGTCAAGGCTCACTTCGTAGACGAACGGGTTGCCCTCTTCCATCATCACCCGCAAGCCCATCAGGTTGCGCGACTGGCCAACGCGGGTTTCCACCTCGAAGCCCTGCGTCTGCAGCTGTGCAGCGGCTTCTTTCAACGCCGGGCTGACCTGCTTGTCCATGAAGCGCTGCACCACGGCCTGGGTCGGCTGCAGTTCCAGCTGGGTCAGGCGCTCGCTAAAGCCGCGACGGCCACGGGCGGCCAGTTCGGCGCGCTCCTGCTCGATCACCACGTCCTGCTTCATGGCCTTGTACAGGCCGAACATGAACAGCACCAGCACCACCGAGAACGGCAGGCCCGCCAGCACGACCATGGTCTGCATGGCTTCGAAGTTACCGGCAAACAGCAGGCCGATGGTCACCAGGGTGATCACCACGGACCAGAACACCACCATCCAGTGCGGGGCATCTTCGTCGACCTTGCCGCCTGTGCACGACAGGTTGGCCATCATCACCGCGCCGGAGTCGGCCGGCGTGAGGAACAGCACGAACCCGACGAACACTGCCACACCAATGACGATCTTGGCTGCCGGGAAGTATTCCAGCAGCTGGTAGATCGACATCGATGGCTGTTCCAGCGCAGTCTTGCCCAGCTCCACGGCGCCCTGGTTGATCACCAGGTCCAGTGCGGTGTTGCCGAAGATCGACAGCCAGGCCAGGGTGAAGCCCAGCGGGATCAGCAGCACGCCCATCACCAGTTGGCGCACGGTGCGGCCCTTGGAAATACGCGCAATGAACATGCCGACGAACGGGCCCCAGGAGATCCACCAGGCCCAGTAGAACACGGTCCACAGGCCCAACCAGCGCTCCGACTTGCCGGCTTCGCCTTCATACACATAGAGGTCGAAGGTTTTCAGCACGATGCCGTTCAGGTAGTCGCCGACGTTCTGCACGAAGCCGTTGAGCAGGTGCAGGGTCTCGCCGCCCAGCAGCACGAAGATCAACAGGCCGCTGAACAGCATGATGTTCAGGTTGGACAGGCGGCGGATGCCGTTTTCCACGCCCGATACCGCTGCCACGGTAGCCACGCCGGCCATGACCAGGATCACCACCAGCAGGTTGGTCTTGCTGTGGTCCATGCCGAACAGGTATTCCAGGCCGGACGACACTTGCATCGCGCCGATGCCCAGGTTGGTCACCAGGCCCAGCAGGGTGACGAACATGCCGAAGATATCGACGGCGTTGCCGGCAGCGCCCTTGACCCAACGCTCGCCCACCAGCGGGTACAGCGCCGAGCGCAGTGCCAACGGCTGGTTGTGGCGGTAGGCAAAGTAACCCACGGCCAGGCCGACCAGGGCATAGATCGCCCAGCCGTGCAGGCCCCAGTGCAGGAAGGTCAGCTGCAGGCCCTGGCGCGCGGCCTCGAGGCTGGCAGGAGTGCCCTCCGGTGGGTTGAAGTAGTGGTCCAGGGGCTCGGAGGCGCCGAAGTACAGCAGCGAAATACCGATACCGGACGAGAACAGCATGCCGGCCCAGGCGCCATAGCTGAAGTCAGGCTGGTCGTCCTTGCCACCCAGCTTGAGGCTGCCGTAGTCGGAGAAAGCCAGGTAGACGACGAACAGCAGGTATCCGCAGATGACCAGCATGTAGTACCAGCCAAAGGTGCGCGTCAGCCACTTCTGGGCCACGCCCAGCACCTGGCCGGCGGTTTCGGGTACAGCGATCAGCAAGGCAGTCAGAACAAGGATCATCAGCGCGGAGGTGAAAAACACCACGCGGTTGACCCGTACCCTCTCGGCGGGGGGCTTGGTAAGTGAGGCAGAACTCATTGCACGAATGCTCCGGGCAGTGCGGCTGTGGAGGCTAATCAGTCTTTCCCGAGCAATTGGTGGAATATCCCCACTGCATCAGGTGTTATAAAAGAACCCTGGAAACCGTGATCCCGAATCGATACGTTGCCAAAAACAGACAGGTGGCCTGCTGAAAATGCCACGCCTCAACGGAGGTGCGCGCATTCGTCACAGGTCACCCCGCCCGCTCCAAGGGCCTGTCGCAGGGCCAATGGCCGTACGGCAGAATCTGCATTTCGCATCGCTCATGCCCGTCAACACCTTGTATTCCGGTGGTTACGCGATTTCCTGGGGTGTCAATCCGTGCCTTCTCGACCGCCTGAAAAACTGTCAATGGCACAAATTGTCGCAGAGCTTATTCTTTATTGATTGAACGTTCAATCAAAACAAAATAGACTGGCCTTCGCCGAGTCAGCCGCCTGTCGTCTGCTCGCAGGCCTGAGGAGATAGCAAGATGCCCAAGGTCGGTATGCAACCCATCCGGCGCCAGCAGTTGATCGAAGCCACATTGCAGGCGGTCGATCAGGTCGGACTGGGGGACGCCAGCATTGCGCTGATTGCCCGTTTGGCCGGTGTGTCGAACGGCATCATCAGTCACTACTTTCGGGACAAGAACGGCCTGATCGCAGCGACGATGGGTTACATCATGAGCATGCTCAACGAAGGCGTCAGAGCACGTCGCCAGGCCCTGAAAGACGACAGCCCGCGCGCTCACCTGAAAGTGATCATCGAGGGCAACTTCGATGCCAGCCAGGTAAACGGCCCGGCAATGAAAACCTGGTTGGCCTTCTGGGCTTCCAGCATGCACCAGCCCGATTTGCACAGGTTGCAGCGGATCAACGACCACCGCTTGTATTCCAACCTGTGCTGCCAGTTCCGTCGCGCCCTGCCGCTCTACCATGCGCGCAAGGCAGCCCGCGGCCTGGCAGCCCTGATCGACGGTTTGTGGCTGCGTGGCGCCCTGTCGGGTGATGCATTCGACACCGACCAGGCGATACGGATTGCTTACGAATACATGGAACTACAACTGGCCAAGCAGCACACCCTGGGCACAAACGACCAGGCTGCTGACAATGCGCGCAGGGCCCTTGCCAACCCGGCAGGAGCATGACGCGCAAGCCAAACCACACACTGCACTTGCGAGGACACTATGGCCCGTTTCGGAACGCAAAAACTCTACATTGATGGCGCTTACGTCGACGCTGGCAGCGATGCCACTTTCGAAGCCATCAACCCGGCCACCGGCGAAGTCCTCGCCCACGTACAGCGTGCTACCGAGGCAGACGTCGAGAAGGCCGTGGAAAGCGCCGAACGTGGCCAGAAAGTCTGGGCTGCGATGACCGCCATGCAGCGTTCGCGCATCCTGCGCCGCGCCGTCGACATCCTGCGCGAGCGCAACGACGAGCTGGCCATGCTGGAAACCCTGGACACCGGCAAGTCGTACTCCGAAACCCGCTACGTCGACATCGTCACCGGCGCCGACGTGCTGGAATACTACGCAGGCCTGGTACCGGCCATCGAAGGCGAGCAGATCCCGCTGCGCGAATCGTCCTTCGTCTACACCCGCCGCGAGCCGCTGGGCGTGACCGTGGGTATCGGTGCCTGGAACTACCCGATCCAGATCGCCCTGTGGAAATCTGCCCCGGCCCTGGCCGCTGGCAACGCGATGATCTTCAAACCGTCGGAAGTCACCTCGCTGACCACCCTGAAACTGGCCGAGATCTACACCGAAGCCGGCCTGCCAAACGGCGTGTTCAACGTTCTGACCGGCAGCGGCCGCGAAGTCGGCACCTGGCTGACCGAGCACCCGCGCATCGAAAAAGTGTCCTTCACCGGCGGCACCACCACCGGCAAGAAAGTCATGGCCAGCGCCTCCAGCTCTTCGCTGAAGGAAGTGACCATGGAGCTGGGCGGCAAGTCGCCACTGATCATCTGTGCCGACGCCGACCTGGACAAGGCCGCTGACATCGCCATGATGGCCAACTTCTACAGCTCGGGCCAGGTGTGCACCAACGGCACCCGCGTGTTCATCCCGGCTGAAATGAAGGCGGCCTTCGAAGCCAAGATCGCCGAGCGCGTTGCCCGCATCCGCGTTGGCAACCCGGAAGACGAAAACACCAACTTCGGCCCGCTGGTCAGCTTCCAGCACATGGAAAGCGTGCTGGGCTACATCGCCAAAGGCAAGGAAGAAGGTGCCCGCGTGCTGTGCGGCGGCGAGCGTCTGACTGCCGGTGACTTCGCCAAAGGTGCCTTCGTTGCCCCGACCGTGTTCACCGACTGCACCGACGACATGACCATCGTCAAGGAAGAGATCTTCGGCCCGGTGATGAGCATCCTCACCTACGAAACCGAAGAAGAAGTGATCCGCCGTGCCAACGACACCGACTACGGCCTGGCCGCCGGCGTCTGCACCAACGACATCACCCGCGCCCACCGCATCATCCACAAGCTCGAAGCCGGTATCTGCTGGATCAACGCCTGGGGTGAATCGCCGGCCGAAATGCCGGTAGGTGGCTACAAGCAGTCGGGCGTCGGCCGTGAAAACGGCGTCAGCTCGCTGGCTCAATACACTCGCATCAAGTCGGTCCAGGTCGAGCTGGGCGGCTACAACTCGGTTTTCTGAACCCTGTCTAGCCTCGCCCGTGCCACCGCGCACGGGCGTTCCCGCTCCCCGATCACCGCCAACACGAGGGTACTTTCATGTCCCAAGAATTCGATTACATCATCGTCGGTGCCGGCTCGGCCGGTAACACCCTGGCGACCCGCCTGACCGAAGACGCCGGCGTCACCGTATTGCTGCTGGAAGCCGGTGGCCCCGACTACCGCTTCGACTTCCGCACCCAGATGCCAGCCGCCCTGGCCTTCCCGCTGCAAGGCCGCCGCTACAACTGGGCCTACGAGACCGACCCGGAGCCGTACATGGACGGCCGCCGCATGGAATGTGGCCGTGGCAAGGGCCTGGGTGGCTCGTCGCTGATCAACGGCATGTGCTACATCCGCGGCAACGCCATGGACTTCGACGGCTGGGCAGAACTGCCAGGCCTGGAAGACTGGACCTACCTGGACTGCCTGCCGTACTTCCGCAAGGCCGAAACCCGTGACATCGGCCCGAACGACTACCATGGCGGCGAAGGCCCGGTCAGCGTGACCACGCCGAAAGCCGGCAACAACCCGCTGTTCCATGCCATGGTCGAAGCTGGCGTACAGGCCGGTTACCCACGCACAGAAGACCTCAACGGTTACCAGCAGGAAGGCTTCGGTCCGATGGACCGCACCGTGACCAAGAACGGCCGCCGCTCCAGCACTGCCCGTGGTTACCTGGACCAGGCCAAGAAGCGCCCGAACCTGACCATCGTCACTCACGCCCTCACGGATCGCGTTCTGTTCGACGGCAAGCGCGCCATCGGCGTGACCTACCTGGTCGGCGACAGCGAAGAGCGCGTCGAAGCCCGCGCCCGCAAGGAAGTGATCGTCAGCTCCGGGGCCATCGCCTCGCCGCAACTGCTGCAGCGCTCCGGCGTCGGCCCGCGCGCCCTGCTGGAAAGCCTCGACATCCCGGTTGTGCACGACCTGCCGGGCGTTGGCGAAAACCTGCAGGACCACCTGGAACTTTACCTGCAGTACGCCTGCACCCAGCCGGTTTCGCTATACCCGTCGCTGCTATGGTGGAACCAGCCGGCGATCGGTGCCGAATGGATGTTCAACGGCACCGGTATCGGCGCCAGCAACCAGTTCGAGGCCGGGGGTTTCATCCGGACTCGTCCGGAATTCAAGTGGCCGAACATCCAGTATCACTTCCTGCCGGTTGCGATTAACTACAACGGCTCCAATGGCGTGAAGGAACATGGCTTCCAGGCGCACATGGGCTCCATGCGCTCGCCTGCCCGTGGCCGCATTCAGGTCAAGTCGAAAGACCCGCGCCAGCACCCGAGCATCCTGTTCAACTACATGTCCACCGAGCAGGACTGGCAGGAATTCCGTGACGGCATTCGTCTGACCCGTGAAATCATGGCCCAGCCGGCGCTGGACCCGTACCGTGGCCGCGAAATCAGCCCGGGCGCCGACGTGCAAACCGACGAGCAGCTGGACAAGTTCATCCGCGAGCACGCCGAAACCGCCTTCCACCCGTCCTGCTCGTGCAAGATGGGCACCGACGACATGGCGGTGGTCGATGGTGAAGGCCGCGTGCACGGCATGAAGGGCCTGCGCGTGGTCGATGCCTCGATCATGCCGCTGATCATCACCGGCAACCTCAACGCCACCACGATCATGATCGCCGAGAAGATTTCGGACAAGATCCGTGGTCGCAAGCCACTGCCGCGCAGCACCGCCAAGTACTACGTGGCGGGGGATGCACCAGTGAAAGGCAAGCCGATGCGTGAAGTGAAACAGGGCTGAGGCCTTGATCAGGGGCCGCGCAGCGGCCCCTTTCACGTTTGCTCAGGCGGGCAGCGCAAAGAATGTGCGCATCAACGAATCATCCTCGACACCCAGTCGCCCCGCCAGCGCCTGGCGATCGAACAACTGTCCTGTGCGCATTTCACGCACGGCCTTCCCGCCTGGCGCCTGCGCCAGTGCCTTCAGACACACCTCGGTAAAGCGATAATTGTGCCCTTGAACGGCCGTCACCTTTTCCACTTGCAGGTAGCGCCCGGGCATCATCAAAGACTCCGCTTCATCAGGTCGCCTTGAAAAGGGCCCGATGGGCGTCGCCTGCATGTCTTCGCCCGGTTCCAATACATACACCAACGCATTTTCATCAAAAGCCCCCCTGCCGCTGACCTGGGTCTGCGGGTCGTTGAAAACCTCCCAGAGGGCATAGGGGTTTTCCGTGAATGACGTGAAGTCGGTGGTCACCAGCACGTCACCCACTTCAATGGCACCCTCACCAACTGCCTGAAAACCCGTGCCCCGCAGGCTGGAGGCAGCCCGATACAGCCTTACCTGATTACTGACGCCAATCTGCCCAAGTGCGCGGGCAAGGTCATGGCTGCGCTGGATATTCCCGGCGCGAGTGCCCTCCAGCGGCATACCCCGCCACAGGTTGTTGTAGCGCTCCGGCGAGCTGGTGTACTCGGCAATGGCGGGCGAACCAAACCCGAGCTCATCGCGGTAGACGGGGTAGGGCTCACCGAATGCATCCAGATACTCGCCATTGGGCCCCACGGCATCGAGATCAGCCCACGGAACCGCGCCCAACAGGGCTTCCTGGCGGGCCAGCGCCTGATCCGACACAGCCAGCAGGTCGTCTGCCGCCGGCGCCATGTAAAGCTCCCAATCGACCTTGGCAGCGGAGGCTTGCGCCTGACCAGTCACACGCGGGGGGACGTGGCCATCAGTGAACAGCTCGCTGGCACGCATCATGGCTATATCGAGCAGGATGAACAGGATATCCGTCAGTACTGACCACCATGCTGCCGTGCGCCAGGCCTGCTTGCCATTGATTGCCCGGTCCAGGTGCAGCGCCAGGCTTGCGGTGCCCAGACCGAGCGATGCCAATATCACTGGCCAGCCAAGCGGCGCCATCGGCGCAATTATAAAACTCGCTGCTTGCAAGCCCGACAGCCAATCGGCCTTGCGCAACTGTGCGTTGGTGGTCAGCCGTTCGTGGGCGTCGCTGGTCAGATCATCCATGACCGAATCGCGCAGACGAACGAACAGGTCCCCTTCAATGGCCTGTCCTGAAAACGTGGTGTCGCCTCGCGACTGTGCGAGCAACTTGAAGTAATTGCGTAGACGCGGGCGTAGCGACTGCGCCAGTACCCCGTCCCCGACGAACAGCCTGACCAGCCGCTCTCGCCCCGCAGTCGTGGTGGCCTGGTCAGCCATCCACATCTGGAACGCATGGCGATCGTCGAATACCTTCACCACAGCCTGCGCATCGGCAAGATAGAGGCACAACCTGCCAGTCTTCAGCTTGTGCAAGAACATCAGCTTGGCGCTGATACCGCCGATGACAAGTGCGTTCCATTGAGGTTGGGCATTCGCTTGCCTGGCCTGTCGCAGGCCTTGCACGGTGCTTGGCAGAGCGGCATCAGCGACCGTCACCGCCATCAGTTCCTGGCGCTCAGGTTGGCTCAGCGCAGATTGGCCCACAGCAGCAATGAAGCGGGCACGGGCCAGGACACAATAGTCTTCGCCATGCCGTGACCGGAACTTGCTCAGCGCCTCGGTGTAGCGCCCTGCAAAATCCAACTGCCAGAACGCCGTCAGTACTTGCCGAGGGTCGAGCCGCACTTCGTTGCGCTCGTCGTAAACTGCGTGGCTGGCATCCACCCGGTAGAAGCCACCATAAACACTCAACTCGTCAGCACTGGCCTGCTGCTGCGGGCCGAATCGCTGGATGACCAGTTCGGTAAGGCTCAAAGACCGCAGTGGCGGCCCACTGTGGCGCCAGCCGGTGAAGCTCGACGAACTGCTGGCCGCCGACTGGAACTCGTGCCAATAGAGCCCGTCCGGGTCCAGCCAGTACCCCAGTTGGCGGCGAAGCACGTGGCCCGCCGCCTGGCGCGCCAGATTGTGCAAATCAGGAAATTGCCCGAGCAGGCGCTGGGCCACCTGGGCGAGAGAAGTGGTTTCTTTGACATTCATGTCACTTGGCTGCCTGACAGTGGGCGAACCATTACAGCCGCAAGCCGCAGCGACGATGCGGTATCGCTTTACAGCCTGCGTCGGCCTCAGGTTAGAATCGATTGGCACGCGACCTGCTAGCTGTTGCTGAATGCGCTACCACGCCCCTTCCCCGCTGTCTCGGAGTACCTGCCTTTGGATGCAAGCACCATCAACAGCCTGTTCCTGATCGGCGCATTGCTGGTGGGTGCAAGTATCCTGGTCAGCTCGCTGTCATCGCGCCTGGGTATCCCTATTCTGGTCATCATCCTCGCCGTCGGCATGCTCGCCGGTGTCGATGGTGGCGGCATCATCTTCAACAATTACCCAACCGCCTACCTGGTGGGCAACCTGGCACTGGCCGTCATCCTGCTTGACGGTGGCCTGCGTACGCGGGTGGCAAGCTTCCGCGTGGCGCTGTGGCCGGCGCTGTCGCTGGCCACGGTCGGGGTGATGATCACCACCGCCCTCACCGGCCTGGTTGCCGCCTGGCTGTTCAACCTGAGCCTGATTCAGGGTTTGCTGATCGGTGCGATCGTCGGCTCCACCGACGCCGCTGCAGTGTTCTCGCTGCTCGGCGGCAAAGGCCTGAACGAGCGGGTTACGGCTACCCTCGAGATCGAGTCGGGCAGCAACGACCCGATGGCGGTGTTCCTCACTGTCACCTTGATCGACATGATCGCCAGCGGCCAGACCGGGCTGCACTGGGGCCTGCTGGGCCACTTGTTGCGTGAGTTCGGTATCGGCGGGCTGCTGGGCTTGGGCGGTGGCTGGCTGATGCTGCAACTGGTCAACCGCATCAACCTGGCCGGCGGCCTTTACCCCATTCTGGTAGTGGCCGGCGGCCTGGTGGTGTTCTCGCTGACCAACGCCCTGCATGGTAGTGGCTTCCTCGCCGTTTACCTGTGCGGCCTGGTGCTGGGCAACAAGCCTATCCGCAGCCGCCACGGCATCCTGCACATGCTCGACGGCATGGCCTGGCTGGCGCAGATCGGCATGTTCCTGGTGCTGGGGTTGCTGGTCACGCCGCACGACCTACTGCCCATCGCCCTGCCGGCACTGGGCCTGGCGCTGTGGATGATCCTGGTGGCGCGGCCACTGTCGGTGGTCGCGGCCCTGCTGCCGTTCAAGGCTTTTCACGGCCGCGAAAAGGGCTTCATTTCGTGGGTCGGCCTGCGCGGCGCGGTACCGATCATTCTGGCGGTGTTCCCGCTGATGGCGGGCCTGCCAGACGCCCAGCTGTTCTTCAACCTGGCGTTCTTCATCGTGCTGGTGTCACTGCTGGTGCAGGGCACCAGCCTGCCGTGGATGGCCAAGCTGCTGAAAGTGACCGTACCGCCAGACCCGGCGCCGATTTCCCGCTCCGCCCTTGAGGTGCACATCACCAGCGAGTGGGAGATGTTCGTCTACCGCCTGGGCGCCGAAAAGTGGTGCATCGGTGCCGCCCTGCGCGAACTGAAAATGCCCGAAGGCACACGGATTGCCGCGCTGTTCCGTGGCGAGCAACTGCTGCACCCGTCGGGCAGCACCGTGCTGGAAGTGGGCGACATGCTCTGCGTGATCGGCCACGAGCACAACCTGCCGGCCCTCGGCAAATTGTTCAGCCAAGCGCCACAGCGTGGCCTGGACCTGCGTTTCTTCGGCGACTTCGTGCTCGAAGGCGATGCCGAACTGGGGGCGGTGGCAGCGTTGTATGGCCTGAAGCTCGATGGCCTCGACGCGAAAATGCCGCTGGCGCAGTTCATCCGACAGAAGGTCGGAGGCGCTCCAGTAGTGGGGGACCAGGTCGAATGGCATGGCACGATCTGGACCGTGGCGACCATGGACGGGAACAAGATCCAGAAAGTAGGCGTCAGATTCCCCGAAGGAACGCGACCCGGACCAGGATTGTTCCTCTAAACTTCGTTTCAGCCGGATCCACAAGTAGTCTGCCTATGTCCCTGCGCGTGTACCTTCGCACAGCCCTGCTCGGGTTGTGCCTGTCCCTTTCTTTTGCGGCTGGCGCGGCAGAAGCCCCGACCACCGCCAGTATCCAGAACAGCCTCGACAAGATCGCCGAGCGCAAGCTGCCCGAGGCAGACCAGAAGGCGCTGCAGCAGGTGCTCGAACAAACGTTGAGCCTGCTTGCTGCCAAGGAAGACAACGAAAAGAAACTGGCTGCACTCAAGCAGCAGCTGAGCAGTGCCCCCAAGGAGACCAGCGACAGCCAGAAGGAGTTGGCCAGGCTCAAGGAAACCAAGGCACAACCGGTGGCACAGCGCTACGCCAACCTCACCGTGCCACAGCTTGAACAGATGCTCAGCGAACGCAACACGCTGCAGGGCGAGCTGCAAAAGGCGTTGTCTGAAGCCAACAGCCTGATCATCAACTCGCAAACCCGCCCCGAGCGTGCCCAGGCGGAGATCAGCAGCAGCCAGACCCGCACCCAGCAGATCAACAACATACTCAAAACCGGCAAGGACGGTGGCAAAGCCATCAATGCCGACCAGCGCAATCAGCTCAACGCCGAGTTGGCTTCGCTCAACGCGCTGACCCTGCTGCGCCGCCAGGAACTGGCCGGCAACAGCCTGCTGCAAGACCTCGGCAATGCGCGTCACGACCTGCTGGTCGAGCGCGCTGCGCGCCTGGAGCAGGAAATCCAGGACCTGCAGACGCTGATCAACGCCAAACGCCTGGCCCAGTCCCAGGAAGCCGTCACCCAGCAGTCGATCGAGGCTCAGAAGGCCGGCGGCAGCAGCCTGCTGGCCACTGAAAGCGCGATCAACCTCAAGCTTTCCGACTACCTGCTCAAGAGCACCGATCGCCTTAACGAACTGACCCAGCAGAACCTGCGCACCAAGCAGCAGCTCGACAGCCTGACCCAGGCCGACCAGGCGCTTGACGAGCAGATCAACGTGCTCAAGGGAAGCCTGCTGCTGTCGAAGATTCTCTATAAACAGAAACAGACACTGCCGCACCTGAAGGTCGACCGCGACCTGGCCGACCAGATCGCCGACACCCGCCTGTACCAGTTCGAAGTCAACCAGCAACGCGAGCAGATGAGCAGCCCGGTCACCTACGTCGACAAGCTGCTGGCGGCGCAACCGCAGGAAGCTGTGACACCGCAGCTGCGCAAGGCCCTGCTGGAAGTGGCCATCACCCGCAGCGACCTGTTGGAGCGGCTGAACCGCGAGCTGTCGGCGCTGCTCAACGAATCGATCACCCTGCAGCTCAACCAGAAGCAGCTGCTGGGCACCGCGCAGAGCCTGCGCACCACCCTCGACGAGCAAATGTTCTGGATCCCCAGCAACAAGCCGCTGGACTGGGACTGGCTGCAATACGTGCCAGAGCGCCTGGCCGACCAGGTCGCCAACCTGCCATGGGGCTCCAGCCTGAAAGAGCTGGCCGATGGCCTGAGCCAGCGCCCGTTGCTGTTCCTGCCGCTGCTGTTGGTGATCGGCGCGCTGTTGTGGCGGCGCAAATACCTTTACCAACGATTAGGCAAAGTGCACCAGGATATCGGCCACTTCCGCCGTGACAGCCAATGGCACACGCCCCAGGCAATCCTAATCAACATTCTGCTGGCGATGCCGGTCAGCCTTGGTCTGGCGCTGTGCAGCTACGCCCTGCAGATCGACGCCCGCGGGCAGAATGCCAACCTGGGCGCCGCACTCTGGCAGCTGGCCCAGGCCTGGCTGGTGTTCTATACCGCCTACCGTATCCTCGCACCCGGTGGCGTGGCGGAAGTCCACTTCCGCTGGCACAAACCGCAGGTCGAGTTCCTGCGCGGCTGGGTTCGCCGCCTGGGCACCGTTGTGCTGGCACTGGTCGGCGTGGTGGCGGTGGCCGAGCACCAGCCTTCGGCATTGGCAGACGACGTGTTGGGCATCGGCGTGGTGCTGACCTGCTATGCGCTGATGGCCTGGCTGCTCAGCCGTCTGCTGCTCAGCAGCCCGGCACACCGTGACACCTCGCTGTTCCGCAGGGCGGTGGGGGTAGCGTTCACCGCCCTGCCCATCGCCCTGTTCGTCGCCGTGTGCTTCGGCTACTACTACACGGCACTGAAGCTTACCGACCGACTCATCTACACCCTGTACCTGCTGCTGTTCTGGCTGGTGATCGAGGCCGCCTTCGTGCGCGGTCTGTCGGTGGCTGCACGACGCCTGGCCTACCAGCGTGCGTTGACCAAGCGTGCGGCAGCCAAGGAAGGGCTGGATGGCGAAGTCATCACCGAGGAGCCAACGCTGGATATCGAACAGGTCAACCAGCAGTCGCTACGCCTGATCCGCCTGGCCCTGCTCGGCGGCTTCATCGCCGGCCTGTACTGGGTATGGGCCGACCTGATCTCGGTGTTCGCCTACCTCAACAATTTCGTCCTCTACGAATACACCAGCGGCACCGGCGCCGCCGCCAGCATGGTACCGATCAGCCTCGGCGACCTGCTCGGCGCGCTGGTGATCGTCGGCATCACCTTCGCCCTGGCCGGCAACTTGCCAGGCTTGCTGGAAGTACTGGTGCTATCTCGCCTGAACCTGGCCCAGGGCAGTGCCTACGCCACCACCACGCTGTTGTCGTACACCATCGTCGGCATCGGCATCGTCAGCACCCTGTCGACCCTGGGGGTGAGCTGGGACAAGCTGCAATGGCTGGTGGCTGCGCTGTCAGTAGGGCTGGGCTTCGGCATGCAGGAAATTTTCGCCAACTTCATCTCCGGCATCATGATCCTGTTCGAGCGCCCGGTACGGATTGGCGACACCATCACCATCGGCAACCTGTCGGGCACGGTAAGCAAGATCCGCATCCGTGCCACCACCATCACCGACTTCGACCGCAAGGACATCATCGTCCCCAACAAGACCTTCATCACTGGCCAACTGATCAACTGGTCGCTGACCGATACGGTCACCCGGGTGACGCTGAAGCTGGGCATCGACTATGGCTCAGACCTCGACCTGGTGCGCGACCTGCTGCTCAAGGGCGCGCATGAGAACCCACGCGTGCTCAAGGATCCGGAACCGATCGTGTACTTCCTCAACTTCGGCGAGAGCTCGCTGGACCACGAACTGCGCATGCACGTGCGTGACCTGGGCGACCGCAACCCGACGCTGGACGAGATCAACCGCTACATCAACCGCGAGTTCAAGGCCCACAACATCAAGATCTCGGTACGCCAGGTAGAGGTGTTCCTGATGGATGCGAAGGGCAGCAAGCAGCAATTGATTCCGATGGAGCAGCCGAAACCGGATGGCACTGCTTCGGCCTGAATAGGCTCGAATACTTTATTGTGTGCAAAATGGCTGCGAGGGCTTCGCCCTCGTTCGCGGGTGAACCCGCTCCTACACAGGGACCGCACTGCTTTCAGGCACTGCATGTTCTTTGTAGGGGCGGGTTCACCCGCGAAGGGCCGCCAAGCGGCCCCATAGGCACCGATTCCAAGGAGCAGTCCCGTGAAAGCCCTCGACCAACTCACCTTCGACAACCGCTTCGCCCGCCTGGGCGATGCGTTCTCCACCCAGGTGCTGCCTGAACCCATCGCAGACCCGCGCCTGGTGGTAGCGAGCGAGTCGGCCATGGCCTTGCTCGACCTCGACCCCGCCCAGGCCGAGCTGCCGGTGTTCGCCGAACTGTTCAGCGGCCACAAACTGTGGGAAGAGGCCGACCCTCGGGCGATGGTTTATTCCGGCCACCAGTTCGGCTCGTACAACCCACGTCTGGGCGACGGCCGTGGCCTGCTGCTGGCCGAAGTGCTCAACGACGCAGGCGAACACTGGGACCTGCACCTCAAGGGCGCCGGCCAGACACCCTACTCCCGCATGGGTGACGGCCGCGCCGTGCTGCGCTCGTCGATTCGCGAGTTTCTCGCCTCCGAAGCCCTGCACGCCCTGGGTATCGCGACCAGCCGGGCACTGTGCGTAATCGGTTCCAGCACCCCAGTGTGGCGCGAAACCCGTGAAAGCGCGGCCATGCTGACGCGTCTGGCGCAGAGCCATGTGCGTTTCGGCCATTTCGAGTACTTCTACTACACCAAGCAGCCCGAGCAGCAGCGCGTGTTGATCGACCATGTGCTGGAACAGCACTATCCCGAATGCCGTGACGCCGAGCAGCCTTACCTGGCCATGTTCCGCACCATCGTCGAGCGCAATGCCGAACTGATCGCCCGCTGGCAGACGTATGGCTTCTGCCACGGCGTGATGAACACCGACAACATGTCGATCCTCGGCATCACCTTCGATTTTGGCCCCTATGCGTTCCTGGATGACTTCGACGCCAACTTCATCTGCAACCACTCCGACGATCGAGGCCGCTACAGCTACGCCAACCAGGTGCCCATCGCCCACTGGAACCTCAGCGCGCTGGCCCAGGCACTGACCACCGTGATCGAAGTTGAGCCACTGAAGGAAGCGTTGGGCCTGTTCCTGCCGCTGTACCAGGCCCATTACCTGGACCTGATGCGCCGGCGCCTGGGGCTGACCACCGCCGAAGATGATGACATGGCGCTGGTCGAGCGCCTGCTGCAGTGCATGCAACGCGGTGGCGTGGACTACAGCCTGTTCTTCCGCAAACTGGGTGAGCAGCCGGTGGCTGAGGCGCTGAAGGTGGCGCGCGATGACTTTATCGACCTGGCCGGTTTCGATGCCTGGGGTGCAGACTACCTGGCCCGCTGTGGGCGTGAACCCGGCAATGCCGAAGGCCGCCGTGAGCGTATGCATGCGGTAAACCCGCTGTACGTGCTGCGCAACTACCTGGCGCAGAAAGCCATCGAAGCGGCCGAGGCGGGGGATTACAGTGAAGTTCGACGGCTGCACCAAGTCCTGACCAGGCCGTTCGAGGAACAGCCCGGGATGCAGGCCTACGCCGAGCGACCGCCGGAGTGGGGCAAGCACCTGGAAATCAGCTGCTCTTCCTGATTAGCGCCGAATCCTGTGGGAGCGGGCGTGCCCGCGAAGCAGGCAACGTGATGGATTGCACCGGCTTCGCCGGTGTTCGCGGGCACGCCCGCTCCCACAAGGAAACCGTGAACCCAACACCGGAGATGAAATGACCGACCCACTGGTAATCCCCTGCCCCCACTGCAACGGCCTCAACCGCCTGCCCGCCGAGCGCCTGGGCGATGCGCCGAAATGCGGTCGCTGCAAAAAGGATGTGCTGTTGAGCACCCCCTTCGAACTTACCGAAGCCAGCTACGCCAGCCAGATCAAAGGCGACCTGCCGCTGCTGGTCGACATCTGGGCCGACTGGTGCGGCCCGTGCAAGTCATTCGCCCCCACCTTCGAAGAGGCCGCCCGGAAGCTTGCTGGCCGCTGTCGCCTGGCCAAGCTCGACAGCGAAGCCAACCGTAACCTCGCAGGGCAACTGGGCATACGCTCGATCCCCAGCCTGCTGCTGTTCAAGAACGGCCGCGAAATCAGCCGTCAGGCCGGGGCGTTTCCACTCCAGTCGCTGCTAGAGTGGCTGCGTAGCCAAGGGGTTTAAGCGTTTTCTTCAAGCAGCGAATGCAACTCGACAAACTGCTGAGTCAGCTTGTGCCGCGGCTCCAGGTGAATCAGCGGCAGGCTGGCGTGGTGCGATTCGCGCATTTTCACCGAGCTGCCCAAGTACACCGGCAGCACCGGCAAACCTTCGGCCAACAGCTCGTCGAGCATCTGCTGTGGCAGGCTGGCACGTGACTGGAACTGGTTGACCACGATGCCTTCGACCACCAGGTCTTCGTTGTGGTCTTCCTTGAGGTCTTCGATCTCGGCCAGCAGGCCATACAGGGCCTGGCGCGAAAAGCTGTCGCAGTCGAAGGGGATCAGCACGCGATCGGCAGCGATCAGCGCAGAAACCGCATAGAAATTAAGCGCCGGCGGGGTATCGATGTAGATACGCTCGTAATCCTCGTCCAGCTCGTCGAGCAACTTGCGCAGCTTGTTGATCTTGTGTTTTGCCTCCAGCTTTGGCTGCAGGTCGGCCAGCTCGGCAGTGGCGGTGACCACATGCAGGTTGTCGAACGGGGTTTCGTAGATATCGACCTTGTTCTTCTTGCTGAACGGCCCGCTGGAAAGGCTTTGCTTGAAGAAATCGGCGATGCCCATGGGGATGTCCTCTCCGGTCAGGCCGGTGAGGTATTGGGTCGAGTTCGCCTGGGCATCCAGGTCGATCAACAAGGTCCGGTAGCCTTCATTGGCACTGACCGCCGCCAGGTTGCAGGCAATGCTCGACTTGCCCACGCCACCTTTCTGATTGAACACCACGCGCCGCATGATTGACCTCCGTGTATCAACGAATGCCCGAGTATGTGGTGGCAGTGGGGCAATGACCAGTGCCATTTGACCGGCATCACGCCTGACCGACCACCTGCCCTGTCAACAACTCGGCAAATGCCTTGGCCATCACCGAATGACCACGCTCGCGCTGCACCAGCCACACCGCCGTCATCGCCTCTTCATCGAGCAAGGTGCGGTACACCACCCCTTCGATGCGCATGCGCTGGAACGACGCCGGCAACACCGACACCCCCAGCCCCGCCGAGACCAGGCCGATGATGGTCATCGCTTCCCCTGCCTCTTGCGCAAAATGGGGGCTGAAACCCGCATGCCGGGCCATGCTCAGCAATTGTGCATACAAACCGCTGCCATAGCTGCGCGGGAAGAACACGAAGGGCTCAGGGGCCAACGCCGCCATGTAGACGCCTTGCTCAGTGCCCTCGGCCAGCGGATGCGAGGCATTGATCACCGCCACCAACGGTTCTCGGAACAACTCGGTGGCCACCAACCCCTCCGGCAGCGGCATCGGCCGCATCAACCCCACCTCGATGGACTCGTCGAATACCCCTTCGGCAACGTCACGGCTGCTCATTTCCTTGAGGTTCAGGTGCACCGCCGGAAAGCGCTGACGGAAGGCGTGAATGGCCTTGGGGATTTTCGAGGTGAACGGGGCCGAGGAAGTGAAACCGATTTTCATCTCGCCCAGCTCGCCCAACTGCGCACGCCGGGCGACATCCGCGGCCTTCTCCACCTGCGCCAATACCTGGCGCGCTTCCTCGAGGAACAATCGACCGGCCTCGCTCAGTTCGACACGACGGTTGGTCCGGTCGAACAACCGGGCCCCCAACTCCTGCTCCAGGGCCTGGATCTGCTGACTCAAGGGCGGCTGGGAAATACCCAGCTGCTGGGCGGCGCGGCCAAAGTGCAGCTCTTCGGCCACAGCAATGAAGTAACGCAGATGACGCAGTTCCATGATCCGCTCCAAACAAGTCGCCAAACATCTCAAATAGGTCGAACAATATATTGGATCTAATCGTTAGCCAGCTATATGCTTTTTTCATTGCGCCAGAGGTACCCGCCCGTGAAAACTGCAGTAGCCCCCCTCCTCCTTGAGCCAAAACCTGCCATCCTGACCGAAATGTGGATCGAAAAAGGCACACCCGCCTTCATGAAAACCGTGCTGGCCTTGTTCAGCGGCGGTTTCGCCACCTTCGCCTTGCTGTACTGCGTACAGCCGATGATGCCTCTGCTGTCCAGGGAGTTTGCCATCAACGCGGCACAGAGCAGCCTGGTGCTGTCGGTGTCCACCGCCATGCTGGCGTTCGGCCTGCTGATCACCGGCCCCATTTCTGACCGCATCGGACGCAAGCCCGTGATGGTGTTCGCGCTGGCCTGCGCCGCCCTGTCCACCTTGGCCAGCGCAGTGATGCCCAGCTGGGAGCTGGTACTGGCCACCCGCGCATTGGTCGGCCTGTCGCTGAGCGGCCTGGCGGCAGTGGCAATGACCTACCTGAGCGAAGAGATCCACCCGCAACACATTGGCCTGGCCATGGGCCTGTACATCGGCGGCAACGCGATTGGCGGCATGAGCGGGCGGCTCATCACTGGCGTATTGATCGACTTCGTCAGCTGGCACACGGCGATGCTGACCATTGGCGGCCTGGCCCTGGTGGCCGCGCTGGTGTTCTGGAAGGTGCTGCCGGAGTCACGCAATTTCCGCGCACAGACGATGAACCCACGCAGCCTGCTGGACGGTTTTGTCATGCACTTCAAGGATGCCGGCCTGCCCTGGCTGTTCCTTGAAGCCTTCCTGCTGATGGGCGCCTTCGTCACGCTGTTCAACTACATCGGCTACCGCCTGCTGGCCGAGCCCTACCACATGAACCAGGCGCTGGTCGGCTTGCTGTCGGTGGTTTACCTGTCGGGTATCTACAGTTCTGCACAGGTCGGCGCCCTGGCGGACAAACTGGGCCGGCGCAAGGTGTTCTGGGCCAGTATCGTGGTAATGGCGGTTGGCTTGCTGATGACGCTGGCCAGTCCACTGGTGATGGTGATCGTGGGCATGCTGGTGTTCACCTTCGGCTTCTTTGGTGCGCACTCGGTGGCCAGCAGCTGGATCGGCCGCCGGGCGCTGAAGGCCAAGGGGCAGGCGTCGTCACTGTACCTGTTCTGCTACTACGCCGGCTCCAGCGTGGCCGGTACGGCGGGCGGGGTGTTCTGGCACCAGTGGGGCTGGAACGGGATCGGGCTGTTCATTGGCAGCTTGCTGGCGGTGGCCTTGATGGTGGCGTTGCACCTGAGCAAGTTACCACCCAAAACGGTTTGATGCGTTCGTGGGCACGCCCGCACCCACAACCTGTGGGTGCGGGGGTGACCACGAAGAGGCCATCAGATCAGTTGATGATCTCGACAATATCCACATCCACTTCCCGGCTCATCAGGTGCTTTTCAACCTCACCGGTCAGCTTCACCTTGGTCTTGTCGTTGAACGGCGTCGGCGGCAGGTCCTCGTCGTCGATCTCGACAGTGATGGTGCCGGTGTTGTCCTTGAACTCGTACTTGTCGTCGTTGTTGATCTTCTTGGTCACGAAGCCCTGCAGCACAACCGGGGTGTCATCGGCGGCGTCGTTGGCGGCGGCAACCGTAGTTACCGACTGGGCGCCAGGGCCGGTGTAGCCAGCGGCAAATGCGCCAGTGCTGAACAAGGGGGCGAGGATGAGCGCGAGATAACGGATTTTCATGAGGATCGGGTCCTGTTTCGGTTTCGATGGGACCAGATTAGCGACGATCGCTGAATTCAAACTTAACGTACAAAAAACCCGGCATCGAAGCCGGGTTTACTGTGCAGTGCATCAAGTCACTGGTGGTACTGCGCCGACAGTTCGTGCACGGCGTTGATGAATGCACCCGCATGTTCCGGGTCAACTTCCGGCGTGATGCCGTGGCCAAGGTTGAACACATGGCCAGTGCCGTGGCCATAGCTGGCCAGGATGCGCGCCACTTCCTTGCGAATGGCCTCGGGCTTGGCGTACAGCACGGTCGGGTCCATGTTGCCTTGCAGCGCCACCTTGTCACCCACGCGGCGACGGGCGTCGCCGATCTCGCAGGTCCAGTCCAGGCCCAGCGCGTCGGCACCAGCTTCAGCAATGCTTTCCAGCCACAAGCCGCCATTCTTGGTGAACAGGATCACCGGCACCTTGCGCCCCTCGTGCTCGCGGATCAGGCCGCTGACGATCTTGCGCATGTAGGCCAGTGAGAACTCCTGGTAGGCCGCCGCCGACAGGTTGCCGCCCCAGGTGTCGAAGATCTGTACGGCCTGGGCGCCGGCCAGGATCTGGCCGTTAAGGTAGCTGGTGACCGACTGGGCCAGCTTGTCCAGCAGCAGGTGCAGGGCTTGCGGGTTGTCGTAGGCCATGGCCTTGGTCTTGCGGAAGTCCTTCGACGAGCCGCCCTCGACCATGTAGGTGGCCAGGGTCCACGGGCTGCCGGAGAAGCCGATCAGCGGCACACGGCCATTGAGCTCACGGCGAATGGTGCTGACCGCATCCATCACGTAGCCGAGGTCTTTCTGTGGGTCCGGAACTGGCAGCGCCTCGATGTCGGCGGGGGTGCTGATGACCTTCTTGAAACGCGGGCCTTCACCGGTTTCAAAGTACAGGCCCAGGCCCATGGCATCGGGAATGGTAAGGATGTCCGAGAACAGGATCGCTGCGTCCAGCGGGTAGCGGTCCAGCGGCTGCAGGGTGACCTCGCAGGCGAACTGCGGGTTCATGCACAGGCTCATGAAGTCACCGGCCCTGGCGCGGCTGGCGCGGTACTCCGGCAGGTAGCGGCCGGCCTGGCGCATCATCCACACCGGGGTGACGTCTACGGGTTGCTTGAGCAGTGCACGCAGGAAACGATCGTTCTTCAGGGCAGTCATGTCGGCATCCGGAAAAATAGTGCGGGCATTTTCTCAGACACCAGCGCAAAAGGCACGGCCATGGCCATGTGTTTTGTCTATTGGATGCCACAGATCAAGCGTTTTTGTATACAAAAGCTTCGCGGGCATGCCTGCCCCCACGGGTTCTGCGCTTAACCCTGCGGGAGCGGGCATGCCCGCGAACAGGTCGAACCTCAGACTTCGAGGTAGTCCAGGATACCCTCGGCAGCCGTACGCCCTTCGAAGATCGCAGTCACCACCAGGTCCGAACCGCGCACCATGTCGCCACCGGCAAACACTTTCGGGTTGCTGGTCTGGTGCTTGAACTTGCCCTTCTCCGGGGCAACCACACGGCCCTGGCTGTCCAGCTGAATGCCATGCTGTTCAAACCACGGTGCCGGGCTCGGGCGGAAGCCGAAGGCGATTACCACAGCGTCTGCCGGCAGGATCTCTTCGGAGCCCGGGATTGGCTCAGGGCTGCGGCGGCCACGGGCATCAGGCTCGCCCAGGCGGGTCTCGACCACTTTGACGCCTTCGACCTTGTCCTCACCCACAATGGCAATGGGCTGACGATTGTAGAGGAACTTCACGCCCTCTTCCTTGGCGTTCTTCACCTCTTTGCGCGAACCCGGCATGTTGGCTTCGTCACGACGATAAGCACAGGTTACCGCCTTGGCACCCTGACGGATCGAGGTACGGTTGCAGTCCATCGCGGTGTCACCACCGCCCAGCACCACCACTTTCTTGCCCTGCATGTCGACGAAGTCTTCCGGCGACTTCTCGAAGCCCAGGTTGCGGTTGACGTTGGCGATCAGGAAGTCCAGTGCGTCATGCACGCCCGGCAGGTCTTCACCCGGGAAGCCGCCCTTCATGTAGGTGTAGGTACCCATGCCCATGAACACCGCGTCGTACTCGGCGAGCAGCTGTTCCATGGTCACGTCCTTGCCCACCTCGGTGTTCAGGCGGAACTCGATGCCCATGCCGGTGAACACTTCACGGCGGTTGCTGAGCACGGTCTTTTCCAGCTTGAACTCGGGGATACCGAAGGTCAGCAGGCCACCGATCTCAGGGTTTTTGTCGAACACCACCGGGGTTACCCCGGCGCGCACCAGCACGTCGGCGCAGCCCAGGCCCGCCGGGCCGGCGCCGATGATGGCAACGCGCTTGCCGGTTGGCTTGACCTTGGACATGTCCGGACGCCAGCCCATGGCGAAGGCGGTGTCGGTGATGTACTTCTCCACCGAGCCGATGGTCACCGCGCCGAAACCGTCGTTCAGGGTGCAGGCACCCTCGCACAGGCGGTCTTGCGGGCAAACACGGCCGCATACTTCCGGCAGGGTGTTGGTCTGGTGCGACAGTTCCGCCGCGGCCAGGATGTTGCCTTCGGAGACCAGCTTCAACCAGTTGGGGATGAAGTTGTGTACCGGGCACTTCCACTCGCAATACGGGTTACCGCAGCCCAGGCAGCGGTGCGCCTGCTCCACGGACTGCTGCGGCTTGAACGGTTCGTAGATTTCCACGAACTCCTTCTTGCGCTGGCGCAACAGCTTTTTTTTCGGGTCCTTTCGGCCCACTTCGATGAACTGGAAGTCGTTGTTCAGACGTTCAGCCATTTTTCAAAACCTCTTTACAGCAGCTGCAAGCTACACGCTGCAAGCCGCAAGACGATCACTTAAGCCGGGCAAACCTCTCACTGCCATTACGTGCAGCTCGAGGCTTGCCACTTGCAGCTGTTTTTACTGCGGGTTGGCACGGGTGCTGGACAGCAGCTGCTTCAGGTTGGCTGCCTTCGGCTTGACCAGCCAGAAGCGCCGCACGTAGTCGTCCAGGTTCTCCGAGAGCTCACGCCCCCACTCGCTGCCGGTCTCATCCACATACTCGGCAAGGACACGCGCCAGGTGGCTACGGTAGGCCTCCATCGCTTCACCACTGATACGCTGGATTTCCACCAGCTCGTGGTTGAGCTTGTCGACGAAGCTATTGTCCATGTCGAGCACGTAGGCAAAGCCGCCAGTCATGCCAGAACCGAAGTTGTAACCGGTCTTGCCCAGAACGCAGACAAAGCCGCCGGTCATGTATTCACAGCAGTGATCGCCAGTGCCCTCGACAACAGCATGGGCGCCGGAGTTACGTACAGCGAAGCGCTCGCCCGCAGTACCTGCGGCAAACAACTTGCCGCCAGTGGCACCGTACAGGCAGGTGTTGCCGACGATGGCGCTGTGCTGGGTTTCGAACGGGCTGCCGGCTGGCGGCACGATGGTGACCTTGCCACCGGTCATGCCTTTGCCGACGTAATCGTTGGCGTCGCCTTCCAGGTGCAGGTTCAGGCCACCAGCGTTCCACACGCCAAAGCTCTGGCCCGCAGTGCCCTTGAAGCGGAAGGTGATCGGCGCCGCGGCCATGCCCTGGTTGCCGTGCAGACGGGCGATTTCGCCCGACACACGCGCACCAATGGAGCGGTCGCAGTTGCAGATGTCGAGGCTGAACTCGCCACCCGCCTGGTCGCGGATGGCCGGCATGGCCATATCAACCATCTTCTCGGCCAACTCGCCCAGGTCGAACGGCGGGTTCTTGTCGACTTCGCAGAACTGCGGTTTGTCCGCAGGAATGTGCGAGCTGCCCAGCAGCGGCGACAGGTCCAGGTATTGCTGGCGTTCGGTGTCACCTGGCAGCACTTCGAGCAGGTCGGTACGGCCGATCAGCTCGCCAAGGCTGCGCACGCCCAGCTTGGCCAACCACTCGCGGGTTTCTTCGGCGACAAAGGTGAAGAAGTTGATCACCATGTCGACGGTGCCGATGTAGTGGTCCTTGCGCAGCTTGTCGTTCTGGGTGGCCACGCCGGTGGCGCAGTTGTTCAGGTGGCAGATGCGCAGGTACTTGCAGCCCAGGGCAATCATTGGCGCGGTACCAAAGCCGAAGCTTTCGGCGCCGAGGATGGCCGCCTTGATCACGTCCAGGCCGGTTTTCAGGCCGCCGTCGGTCTGCACCCGCACCTTGCCACGCAGGTCGTTGCCACGCAGGGTCTGGTGGGTTTCCGCAAGGCCCAGTTCCCAAGGGGCGCCGGCGTATTTGATCGAGGTCAGCGGCGAAGCACCGGTACCACCGTCGTAACCGGAGATGGTGATCAGGTCGGCATAGGCCTTGGCCACACCTGCGGCGATGGTGCCCACGCCCGCTTCGGCTACCAGCTTGACCGATACCAGCGCCTGCGGGTTGACCTGCTTGAGGTCGTAGATCAGCTGCGCCAGATCTTCGATCGAGTAGATGTCATGGTGTGGCGGTGGCGAGATCAGGGTCACGCCCGGTACCGCATAACGCAGCTTGGCGATCAGGCCGTTGACCTTTCCGCCCGGCAACTGGCCGCCCTCACCCGGCTTGGCGCCCTGGGCAACCTTGATCTGCAGCACTTCGGCGTTGACCAGGTACTCCGGGGTCACACCAAAACGGCCGGTGGCCACCTGCTTGATCTTCGAGCTCTTGATGGTGCCATAGCGCGACGGGTCTTCGCCGCCTTCACCAGAGTTGGAGCGTGCGCCCAGGCGGTTCATGGCCTCGGCCAGCGCTTCGTGGGCTTCCGGCGACAGTGCACCCAGCGAGATACCCGCCGAGTCGAATCGCTTGAGAATCGCCTCCAGCGGCTCGATCTGCTCCAGCGCCAGCGGCTGGTCGGCCACTTTCACCTTGAGCAAGTCACGAATCATCGACACCGGGCGCTGGTCCACCAGCGTGGTGTATTCCTTGAACTTGGCGTAGTCGCCCTGCTGCACGGCGGCTTGCAGAGTGTTGACCACGTCCGGGTTGTAGGCGTGGTATTCGCCACCGTGGACGAACTTCAGCAAGCCACCTTGCTGGATCGGCTTGCGCGCGCTCCAGGCTTCGGCCGCCAGCAGCTTCTGGTCGTTTTCCAGGTCTTCGAAGCGCGCACCCTTGATGCGGCTGGACACGCCCTTGAAGCTCAGGCCTACCACTTCCTCGGCCAGGCCAATGGCTTCGAACAGCTGTGCACCGCGGTATGAGGCGATGGTGGAGATACCCATCTTGGACAGTATCTTCAGCAGGCCCTTGGAGATACCTTTGCGGTAGTACTTGAACACTTCGTCCAGGTCGCCCAGCACTTCGCCGGTACGGATCAGGTCAGCCAGTACTTCATACGCCAGGTACGGGTAAACGGCCGAGGCACCGAAGCCCAGCAGCACGGCGAAGTGATGCGGATCACGGGCGGTAGCGGTTTCCACCAGGATGTTGCTGTCGCAACGCAGGCCCTGTTCGGTCAGGCGGTGGTGCACTGCACCAACGGCCAGCGAAGCGTGCACCGGCAGCTTGCCCGGGGCGATATAACGGTCGCTCAGCACCAGCTGGGTCTTGCCGCCACGCACAGCTTCTTCGGCCTGGTCGGCAATGTTGCGGATGGCCGCTTCCAGGCCGACGCCCTGCTCATAGTTGAGGTCGATCAGCTGGCGGTCGAAGCCTTCGCGCTCCAGGTTCATCAGCGAACGCCACTTGGCGGGCGAGATGACCGGCGAGCTGAGGATGACCCGCGAAGCGTGCTCCGGGGACTCCTGGAAGATGTTGCGCTCTGCACCCAGGCAGATTTCCAGCGACATCACGATCGCTTCGCGCAGCGGGTCGATCGGCGGGTTGGTTACCTGAGCGAACTGCTGGCGGAAGAAGTCGTACGGCGAGCGCACGCGCTGCGACAGCACGGCCATCGGCGTGTCGTCACCCATCGAGCCAACGGCTTCCTGGCCCTGCTCACCCAATGGGCGCAGTACCTGGTCACGCTCTTCGAAGGTGACCTGGAACATCTTCATGTATTGCTTGAGCTGGTCAGCGTCGTAGCTGGCCACACCCTGGTCGTCGGTCAGCGTCGCCTGGATGCGGGTGGCGTGCTGACGCAGCCAGCGCTTGTACGGGTGGCGCGACTTCAGGCGGTTGTCGATGGCGTCGGTGTCGAGGATCTGGCCGGTTTCGGTGTCCACGGCAAGGATCTGGCCCGGGCCGACACGGCCCTTGGCCAGCACTTCCTCAGGCTGATAGCCCCATACGCCGATTTCCGAGGCGATGGTGATGTAACCATTGGTGGTGGTCACCCAGCGCGCCGGGCGCAGACCGTTACGGTCGAGCAGGCACACCGCGTGGCGGCCTTCGGTCATGACGATACCGGCCGGGCCATCCCACGGCTCCATGTGCATGGAGTTGTATTCGTAGAAGGCGCGCAGGTCGGCGTCCATGGTCTCGACGTTCTGCCACGCTGGCGGTACCAGCATGCGCACGCCGCGGAACAGGTCGATGCCACCGGTGACCATCAGTTCCAGCATGTTGTCCATGCTGGACGAGTCGGAACCGACGCGGTTGACCAGCGGGCCGAGCTCTTCGAGGTCCGGGATCTGGTCATTGGCGAACTTGGTGCGACGAGCAACGGCCCAGTTGCGGTTGCCGGTGATGGTGTTGATCTCGCCGTTATGGGCGAGGAAGCGGAACGGCTGCGCCAGCGGCCATTTCGGCAGGGTGTTGGTGGAGAAGCGCTGGTGGAACACGCAGATCGCGGTTTGCAGGCGCTCGTCACCCAGGTCTGGATAAAACGCCGCGAGATCGCGCGGCATCATCAGGCCTTTGTAGATGATGGTCTTGTGCGAGAAGCTGCAGATGTAGTGGTCGGCGTCGTGGGCGTTGGCCACCGACGAACGACGACGGGCACTGAACAGCTTGATGGCGAATTCCTGGTCGCTCAGGCCTTCACCGCCAATGAACACCTGCTCGATCTGCGGCAGGCGCTCCAGGGCCAGGCGGCCGAGGACGCTGGTGTCGATCGGCACCTTGCGCCAGCCGACCAGTTTCAGGCCAGCGGCGAGGATCTCGCGGTCCATGTTGGCGCGGGCAGCTTCGGCTTTGACCGGGTCCTGGTTGAAGAACACCATGCCGACGGCGTACTGCTTGGGCAGCTCGACAGCAAAGTGCTCCTGGGCCATGGCACGCAGGAATTGATCGGGCTTCTGCATGAGCAGACCGCAACCGTCACCGGTCTTGCCGTCGGCATTGATGCCGCCGCGGTGGGTCATGCACGTCAGCGCCTGCATGGCAGTTTGCAGAAGGTGGTGGCTCGGCTCACCCGTCATATGGGCGATCAGGCCAAAACCACAGTTGTCCTTGAATTCTTCGGGATGGTACAGACCTGTTTTCATAGACACATTCTCACCAGGTTCACCTCTCAACGGAGGTAAATCTCTTTTTTAACAACCACTTACCATCCACGCCGATCAAACGCCAGCTTTTTTGCGGTGGTCATGGAAAACCATTGTTGCACAGCGACAGCGACGCCCACAAATTTTCATGTCTCGTCATTGAAAATTTATGTCGCAATTTTGAATGTTTTTGCGCCATGCGCCGTGATAGCGGCTTGGCTCGAGTCTGAAGCGTTTCAGCCATGACTGCAACTAAGGGCTTGTGGCCGGCAGTCCGGGACAGAAAAGCCTGCCGCGCTCGGGCGCAGCAGGCTAGTCGAAAGCTAGAATTCGCTTAGCTACTGGGCGACGGGGTGATGCCGCCCGGAAGGTATCAGCGGGCCGTGGCCAGCTCTTGTTGGACGCTGCCGACGGTACGTGGCCAAGGTTTACCAGCCTGGACCTTCGCTGGCAAGTTCTTGATTGCCGCAACCGCTGCGTCGCGGTTGGCGAAACTGCCGTAAGTCACGACGTACAGAGGCTTGCCCTGTAGGTTTTTCTTGAAGTAGCGATAGTCGCCACCCTGGGCCTTGACGTAAGCCTGGGCCGACGCCTCGGAGCTGGTACCAAGGATCTGCACCACATAATTGCCCGGCTTCTGTCCGGCATACCAGCCACTGTTTCCAGCGCCAGCGGCGGCTGGTTTTTCCGCAGCTTTGGCAGCCGGCTTGGCCACGGCGACCTGGGTCGGCGCCGGTGCTGGCTTGGCCGGCGCAACCGGCTTGGCGGGCTGGGTTGCAACAGGCTTGGGCGCAGGCGCAACCGACTGCACGGGCTGGGCAGGCGCAGGCGCCGGGCCAGCCGGCACACCTTGTGGCGGAGCGATGGTGGTCACGGTAGGTGGCGGGTTGCCAGGCTGCAGCGCGGTGTCGACAGCCGGGCCTCCCTCTTCACCCTCGCCCATGCCTGCGGCTTGGGCCAGCGGCTCGCGCATCACCGGCTGCGACTGGCCAACCAGTGGCAGCGGCATTGGCTGGGACGAGCCAGAGAACTCGATGGCAGCACCCTGCTTGCCGTCGCCCAGTGGCAACTGGGCCTGGGCAGCCGGCGCTTCGGCAGGGGCCTTGTCGCCTTTCTTGGGCATCAATACCGCGGCCGCAACGGCAACCACGACCACAGCGGACAGCGCGAGCACATGTTTTTTAGGCATCTTGAACCCCATGGTTGGTCGCTTGGCCGTAGAGCGGCTGGCGATCATGGCTTCGATCAAAGTGTCACGGGCGACCTGATTGATGTTGCCAGGCCAGCCGTCGGAGTTTTCATGGATATCGGCGATCTGTTCACGGCTGAACACCTCGATGCCCCGACCAGCCCCTTCCAGGCGCTGTTCCAGGTACTCGCGGGTTTCTTCTTCACTGTAGGGCGCAAGCTCGATGATGTGAAAACGTTCTTCCTCGACATTGAGCTCATCCAGCCCGGCAATCAGCGATGGCTCACCGAACAGAAACACGTGCGGACGCCCTTCAGGAACCCCCGCCGCCAACTCCAGCAACGCTTGGAGTGCCGACTCGTCGAGTTGTTCCGCATCGTCCACCAGCAAATACACTTCCTGCCCGGTCAGTGCCAGCTGCACCACCTTCGACAGGATCGCCTGCACCTCGGGCTGGGCGACACCCAGCTCCTGCGCAACCTGCGCGAGCATACTGGAGGCATCGCTGGCGCTGCGGGCCGACACCACCACACTTTGCACAGCCTGCTTGTTGGTGCTGGCCACCAGGGCCTGGCGCAGCAGCGACTTGCCGCTGCCCAATGGGCCACTGACCACCAGCATCAGCTGGCTATAGCGCGCCAGGTGGTGCAGTTGGCCAAGCACGGGCTTGCGCTGGGCCGGGAAGAACTTGAAGCCAGGTACGCGGGGCGCGAACGGATCATGGCTCAACTGGTAATGGTCGAGAAAGGCCTCATCGGCATGCAAACTTGTCATTGCGCTGTCACAACCTCAAAGCTGGGCCACGATCGCGCGGTAGTCCGCCGACAGCGTGGCCTGGAGAATCTCTTTCGAATAGTCGTCGGTCACCACGGCCTCGCCCATCTGGCGCAGCAGCACCAGACGCAAACGACCGTCGAGCACCTTCTTGTCGACCGCCATGTGCTCCATGAAATGCGCCGGGGTCATTTCCTGTGGTGGCACCACCGGCAAACCTGCGTCCTGCAACAGGCGGATTCCACGATCGCGCTCAGCCTGGTCGATCCAGCCAAGGCGCATGGACATTTCCAGGGCCATCACTGTGCCCGCCGCGACGGCTTCGCCGTGCAGCCACACGCCATAGCCCATATGGGTTTCGATAGCATGCCCGAAGGTATGCCCCAGGTTCAGCGTGGCCCGTAGGCCGGACTCGCGCTCGTCGGCACCCACCACTGCGGCCTTGGCCGCGCAGGAGCGGCGGATGGCCTCGGTCAGGGCTGTCGAATCGAGGGCACGCAGTGCCTGCATATTGTCTTCGAGCCAGGCGAGGAACGGCTTGTCGCAAATCAGGCCGTACTTGATCACTTCGGCCAGACCTGCAGACAGCTCGCGCGCTGGCAGGGTCTTGAGGCTGGTGGTATCGATCAGCACCGCCTTGGGCTGATAGAACGCACCGACCATGTTCTTGCCCAGCGGATGATTGATGCCGGTCTTGCCACCTACGGAAGAGTCGACCTGGGACAACAGGGTAGTCGGCACCTGGATGAAATCGACACCGCGCTGGTAGCAGGCGGCTGCGAAACCTGCCATGTCACCAATCACGCCACCACCCAGAGCGACCACAGTAGTACGACGATCATGCCGAGCTGTCAGCAGGCCATCGAAGATCAGCTGCAATGTTTCCCAGTTCTTGTGGGCTTCACCATCGGGCAACACAACGGGCAGTACCGAGTAGGCACCAAGGGCCTTGCTCAGGCGTTCGAGATACAGCGGCGCGACGGTCTCGTTGGAGACGATGGCAACCTGCCGACCCGCAATGTGCGGCGCCAGCAGCTCAGGCTGGTCCAGCAGGCCTTCGCCAATGTAGATCGGGTAGCTACGCTCGCCCAGGTCGACCTTTAGTGTCTGCATGTATCCCCACAATGTACTTGGGCGCGGCGCCATCCGGCGACCTGCGCGGTAACGTTGAGCCTCGCCTCGGCGCTGGAGGCCGAGAATAGTCCCGGGTTAACGGGGCGGCAACTGCTGCAAGCGCTCGAGAATATCGATCACCACCATGCGTGGTGGCCGCTCGTCGGTTTCAACCACCAGGTCGGCGATCTCGCGGTAGAGCGGGTCGCGGGTTTCCAGCAAGGTGCGCAAGGTCGCCTCAGGATTGGCCGTGCGCAGCAGCGGGCGATTGCGGTCGCGCGCGGTGCGGCCGACTTGCTGCTCGACCGAAGCATGCAGGTAGATCACCCGGCCACCCTGATGCAGCGCCTGCCGGTTGGCTTCGCGCATCACCGCGCCACCGCCGGTGGCCAGCACCACACCGTCGAGCGCGCACAACTCGGCAATCATCGCTTGCTCGCGATCACGGAAACCCGGCTCGCCTTCCTTGTCGAATATCCACGGGATGTTCGCGCCGCATCGCAGTTCGATTTCCTTGTCGGAATCCTTGAACAGCAGGCGCAGCTCTTTGGCCAACAGGCGTCCGATGGTGCTTTTACCAGCGCCCATGGGCCCCACAAGTATCAAATTTCGCACAGAATCAACGACTCACAGCAATCGCCTGGTCACTCATGATACGCGGAGTCAGGAAGACCAGCAGCTCGGATTTTTTCTCTTGTAATGCATCGCGTCGAAACAGCCGCCCAACATACGGCAGATCGCCGAAAAATGGCACCTTGTCGACCACATTGTTTTGCGAAGTCGAGTAGACGCCACCGATCACGATCGTTTCGCCGTCAGCCACACGAACCTTGGCATTGACCTCGTTCTTGCGAATCGGCGGTACGTTGTTCAAGGCATTGACGTAATCCGGCTCGTCCTTGGTCACCCTGACGGTCATGATCACCTTGTTGTCCGGGGTGATCTGTGGCGTTACTTCCAGCGACAGCGAGGCTTCGCGAAACGATACCGAGGTAGCGCCGCTTTGGCTCGTTTCCTGGTAAGGCACCTCGGTACCCTTGAGGATCCTCGCCGTTTCCTTGTCAGCCGTGACCACCTTGGGCTGCGAAATGATTTCGCCGTTGCCGCTTTTTTCCATGGCACTGAGCTCCAGGTCCAGCAGCACGTCACCGCGCAACAAACCCAGGCCGATACTGCTGCCGGCACGCTCCAGACCGAGGTCGACGAACAGCTCCTTGCCGGGCCGCAGTTTCTCGCCGTACAGCGGCCCACCCCAGCGTACCCCCAGGCTTTTCTCATAATCGACGTTGGCCTCGACAATACGCGCCTCGATCGCTACCTGGCGCACCGGCACATCCAACTGCGCCACCAGCTGGCGCATCTCGGCCAGGCGGTCAGCGGGCAGATGCACCACCAACGTGTTGGTGCGCTCATCGACACTCAAGCTAGCCGGAGGGATGCCGTCACCCTCCAGGCCTGCCAGCAGCAACTGCGCCAGATCGGCGGCCTTGGCGTGGTGAATGGGCAGCAGCTCCCGACGCAATGGCTGCAGGTGCGCATCCAGCGCCTGACTCACCCGGGCGTCTGCTGATTGCGCGGCAAACTCGGCTGCAGGTGCCACCAACAGCACATTGCCCTCCTGGCGCCGGGACAGGCCCTTGCTGCGCAGCACCAGGTCAAGCGCCTGATCCCACGGCACGTCCTGCAAACGCAAAGTGACACTGCCTTGTACTGCGTCACTGGCGACCAGGTTGACGCCAGCGTAGTCAGCCAGCACCTGCAGCACCGCACGCACCTCAACATCCTGGAAGTTCAGCGACAGGGGTTCACCCTGGTAAGGCGTCGCCGAAGCCAGCGGGATCGACAGCAGGGTCGCCAACAGGTATTTCATCCACGTTTTCATTCGGGTCCGAGGCCTCCTTGCCCAGGCGCTTGGTGAGGGTGATGAACGCCGTGCGCTCGTGCCATACCCCCGCCATGAACAGCCGCTCTCGCACTTCGACCTGACGTTGGTCTATATGCATCACTACCCCCTGATCACGCCCTACCCGGTCGCCCGGGCGTACGCGATAGAGCTTGCCAGCCGCCATCAGCAGAGCCTCGCGTGCCGCCCCGCGCGCCAGGCTGCCGACCATTTCCAGCTGCGCCAACGGCACGCCGACCAGCCCGGCGCTGGCCACTCGCGCCGCAGCGGGCGCAAACGGGTCCACTTCAGGCGCAGCCATTGCGGCCCTTGCCGGCAGGTGCGCCAGCATTGCAGGTGCCTTCATGGGCGAAGCCGCGTGATAGGCATCAACCCGCAACTGCAGGCGCAACAGTCCAGGCTGGCGATCAACGGTTGCCAGGCTCATGTCACCGCTGCGCAGAATCCGTGCCTGCCCTAACCAGTCGTCCAGCCACAGCCGCAAGGCCGGATAACGCCCCACCACTTGCACCACCAGCGGTACCTTGCTGAATCCGGCCTGTTGCTCACCCGCCTCTACATCGAGGCGTTCGACAAGCAAGCCATGTGCATGCCCCGACACTGCCAGCCGTTCAAGCAGGTCGCTCATGCTCTCCCCGGCGGCCAGATACCAGTGCGCCTCTTGCAACCGCTGTTCGGCAATCACCACTAAAGCCTTCAGCCGCTCCAGTTCGGCCAACTGCGCTGCATTGGCTGCCTGCAGCTGGTTCAACTCGACATGCCTGGCATCCTCCCGCGCCTGCTGCTGTAACAGGGCAGGCAGGCGCATCGCGCAGCCCAGGCTGAACAACACAACAGCGATCAGCACTGGCGCCAGCCGTCGGAAGCGGCCTGAGCCCTCGACCACCGCCAGCCAAGCGAGCATCTGCGCTGGACTCACGACCAGAACGCCGCAACACGAGCGGTGAGCAGAAACTCGTCGCCGTCCGGCAGACTCTTGATGCGCTTGAGCTCCAGATCGAGCAAAACGTTCGAGCGGTTCAAGTCGCGCATGAACTGCGCCACCACAGCACCGGACGCAGCCAACCCTGTCACCTGCAGGCGACCACTATCAAGGCTCAGGCCGACTAGCTGCACACCTTCAGGCAACGCCCCTTCAAGGTCGGCGAAGACACCGGCCAATACACCCTGATGGGCGCGCAGGCCCTCCAGGGCCACCACACGGGCAAGTAGCGCTTCATGCTGTGCACGCACTTCGGCCAGCGGCTGCAACTGCTCATCCTGTATATCAAGGGTCGCTTGGCGCTGGGTATTGGCCAGCACCTGCTGCTGCCCGCGTTGGCGGGCCAGCTGATCGACCAGCATCACGGCGCACAAAGCCAGGAGTGCGCCAGCAATCAACTGTCCTCGAAAGCGCCGCAGCGCCGCCTGACGCTGCCGTTCGCGCCAGGGCAGAAGGTTCAGCCGCATCATGGGCGCAGCCCTCCCAAGGCCAAGGCGCAGGCCAGGAGCATCGCCCCATCAACATGTTCCAGCCCTGCCAGCCCTGGCAGGTAGGTGCACGGCACATTCAGCCGGCTGCCAAGGGCTTGTAACCAGCCCGGATTGATCGATGGGCTGCTGGCAACCCACAACCCCGCAGGCCGGCTCTGCCCGACCAGTAAAGCCTGGAGACGCTCTGGCCATTGCCCGTTCATGTCCGGGCCAGTCGTTTGCAGCTCACAGCGCTGGTACGCCCTGCCCAGCTGCCAGTCATGAAGGGTTACGCTGCGGTTTTCGACACGCAGCAGCGCTGCTCCCTCAAGGCCACCCTGTGGCAACATGCGGCACAAGGCAATGTTGTCGACCTCGACGGCTTCCAACTGCAAGCCCGCCTCCTCGACGACGGCTTCGAGTGACGCCAGCGCACTCTGCCGACAGGCTGCAACCATTACCTCGGAGCAACCTGGCTGGTCATGGGAAGCCCCCATGACCTGAAAATCCAAGGCCAGGTCTTCCAGCGGAAACGGAAACAGCCGCTCTGCATCGGCAAGCAGCTGTGCCTCCAACTGCGCCCCGCTCTGCTCCACCGGCAGATGGCACAACTTGCAGATAACCTGACTGGCCGGCAATGCCAGCGCTACCCGGCGTTGCCTGAGGCCGCTGCGCCGGTAAGCTCGCTGCAGCGCAGCCACCACCACCCCAGGCGCCTGAGCCCAGTCATCGGCCAGCGGCGCCTGAAACAGCTCTTGTGCCGACCCCATCACACGGCAGCGTCGATTGCGCTGCTGCAGTTGCATGATCCGAACGGCGTCGGGCGTAATTTCCACCCCCACGAGTGAACCGGCATCCTTGCCGAAGCGTCCAAACATCGCGACTCCTTTGCTGTCTGTTACAGCTGCCAAGCGCAGCCACCTGTCGCAACCCCGCGGCAACACTGGGCCAGGGCTACCCATCGAGTCGACGAGTAGCCTGGCCGGTCACCCGGAAAGGCGAAAAATGCTTATAATGCCCAGCGTTTTTTGGTCCACCGGACCTGCGTGCAATCCACTCCCAACCTGGACACCGAAAAGCCTTGATACGTCTGCTGAAGTTCTTCTGGTGGTCTTCCGTCGCAGTCATCTGCGCGCTCGTACTCGGTGTGAGCGGTGCGTTTCTGTATCTTAGTCCCAGCCTGCCCTCGGTCGAGTCCCTCAGAAGCATCCAGTTGCAGATCCCCCTCAGGGTGTACAGCAGCGATGGCAAGCTGATTGCCGAATTCGGCGAAATGCGCCGCTCGCCGATCCGCTTCGCGGAAATTCCCCCACAATTCATTCAGGCGCTGCTGTCAGCCGAGGACGACAATTTCCTCAACCACTACGGCGTCGACCCCAGCAGCCTGATGCGCGCAGCAACCCAGCTGGTGAAAACCGGTCATATCCAGACCGGCGGCAGCACCATCACCATGCAGGTAGCGAAGAACTTCTTCCTCACCAGCGAGCGCAGCTTCTCACGCAAGACCAACGAAATCCTGCTGGCCCTGCAGATCGAGCGTGAGCTGACCAAGGACGAAATCCTCGAGCTGTACGTGAACAAGATCTACCTGGGCAACCGCGCCTACGGTATCGATGCAGCTGCGCAGGTGTACTATGGCAAGTCCATCCGTGACGTGAGCCTGGCGCAGATGGCGATGATCGCCGGCCTGCCCAAGGCACCGTCGCGCTTCAACCCGCTGGCCAACCCGGTGCGCGCCAAAGAGCGCCGCGACTGGATCCTCGGGCGCATGTACAAGCTGGGCAAGATCGACCAGGCCAGCTACGAGGCCGCCCTGGCCGAGCCGCTCAACGCCAGCTATCACGTGCCGACGCCTGAGGTGAATGCCCCCTACATCGCCGAAATGGCCCGCGCGGAAATGGTCGGCCGCTACGGCAGCGACGCCTACACCGAAGGCTTCCGCGTCACAACCACCGTGCCTAGCGACATGCAGGAAATGGCCAACAAGGCCGTCCTCAAGGGTCTCTCCGATTACGATGAGCGCCACGGCTACCGTGGCCCTGAAGCACGCTTCCCGGGCCGCACCCAGGCAGCGTGGCTGCAGGAGCTGGGCAAGCAACGCACCCTTGGCGGCCTGGAGCCAGCCATTGTCACCCAGGTGGAACACACCGGCCTCAAGGTGCTGACCCGTGACGGCCAAGAGGCGCAGGTTGCCTGGGACACCATGAAATGGGCGCGCCCGTTCATCAACAACAACGCCCAGGGCCGTTCACCGCAGTCGCCGGCCGACGTGGCCCAGGTCGGTGACCTGGTGCGCCTGCAACGCCTTGACGATGGCACATTGAAGTTCAGCCAGGTGCCCGTTGCGCAGAGCGCCCTGGTCACCCTCGACCCGAACAGCGGCGCCATCCGCGCCCTGGTCGGCGGTTTCTCGTTCGAGCAGAGCAACTACAACCGCGCCGTGCAGGCCAAGCGCCAACCGGGCTCAAGTTTCAAACCATTCATCTACAGCGCCGCGCTGGACAGCGGCTACACCGCTTCCAGCCTGGTCAACGATGCGCCGATCGTGTTCGTTGACGAGTCAGTGGATAAAGTGTGGCGACCGAAGAACGATACCAACACCTTCCTCGGCCCTATCCGCATGCGTGAGGCGCTGTACAAGTCACGTAACCTGGTGTCGATCCGCCTGCTGCAAGCCATGGGCGTGGACCGCACCATCGACTACATCGCCAAGTTCGGCTTCAACAAGCAGGACCTGCCGCGCAACCTGTCGCTGGCCCTGGGCACCGCCACCCTGACCCCGATGGAAATCGCCACCGGCTGGAGCACCTTTGCCAACGGTGGGTACAAGATCACCCCGTACCTGATCGAGCGCATCGAGAGCCGCAGCGGCGAGACACTGTTCACCGCCAACCCGGCCCGCGTACCGCAAGGTGCCGAAGACCAGGCGGGCCTGGCCGCACCCGAGCAGCCAATCAGCACTGCGGCCATGCCAGGCGAGGCACCTTCTGCCTTCAGCCAGGTGGGCGCGGCATCGCAAGCGCCGGCAGTGGCCGAACAGATCATCGACGGGCGTACCACCTACATCCTCACCAGCATGCTGCAGGACGTGATCAAGCGCGGCACCGGCCGCCGGGCGCTGGCCTTGGGCCGCACCGACCTGGCGGGCAAGACGGGTACGACCAACGAATCCAAGGACGCCTGGTTCTCCGGTTACAACGCCGATTACGTGACTACCGTTTGGGTCGGCTTCGACCAACCGGAAACCCTCGGCCGCCGCGAATATGGTGGGACTGCGGCACTGCCGATCTGGATGAACTTCATGGGCGCGGCGCTCAAGGACAAGCCTGCGCATGCCCCGGCAGAACCGGAAGGCATTCTCAGCTTGCGCGTCGACCCGATCAGCGGGCGCGCTGCATCGCCGAGCACACCGAATGCCTACTTCGAGCTGTTCAAGGCCGAAGATTCTCCGCCGTCGGTGGACGAGCTGGGCAATGGCGCGGCACCGGGCAGCCCGCTGCCAGCCGATGAAGCGACGCCGATGGATCTGTTCTAAGGCAGGGCGCCTGACTCAGGTTTTGCGTGGGCGATCGATCTGATAGGCGCCACAAGTGCCCTGACCAACACCTTGCAGCCCTGACACATTCCCAAGCCCCAACAAAAAGCCCCGGCTCATGCGAGCCGGGGCTTTTTTATGTCGCTTGCTGCAATCAGCCGTTGAACACTTCATCCACGCTGGTCAGCGGGTAGTGCTTCGGATAAGGCAGGGTAGCCACGCCGGATTCGATGGCAGCCTTGGCCACAGCATCGGAAACGACGGTGATCAAGCGTGCATCCAGCGGCTTCGGAATGATGTACTCACGGCCGAACTCCAGGCCTTCAACGCCATAGGCTTCGCAAACTTCCTTCGGCACTGGCAGCTTGGCCAGGTCTTTCAGGGCGATAGCGGCAGCGATCTTCATCTCTTCGTTGATACGCTTGGCGCGAACGTCCAGAGCACCACGGAAGATGAACGGGAAGCCCAGTACGTTGTTGACCTGGTTCGGGTAGTCGGAACGACCGGTAGCCATGATCACGTCGTTGCGAGTGGCATGCGCCAGCTCTGGCGAGATTTCCGGGTCCGGGTTCGAGCAGGCGAACACGATCGGGTTGGCAGCCATCGACTTCAGGCCTTCCGGGCTCAGCAGGTTCGGGCCAGACAGACCTACGAACACGTCGGCACCGTCAAGGGCGTCGGCCAGGGTGCGCTTGTCGGTCGCGTGGGCGAACTGCGCCTTGTACTGGTTCAGGTCGTCACGGCCAGCGTGGATCACGCCACTACGGTCGATCATGAAGATGTTCTCGACCTTCGCACCCATGCTTACCAGCAGCTTCATGCAGGAAATGGCAGCAGCGCCGGCGCCCAGGCAGACGATCTTGGCTTCTTCCAGTTTCTTGCCGGCGATTTCCAGGGCGTTGATCATGCCAGCGGCAGTCACGATGGCAGTACCGTGCTGGTCATCGTGGAACACCGGGATGTCGCACTGTTCGATCAGGGTACGTTCGATTTCAAAGCACTCAGGTGCCTTGATGTCTTCAAGGTTGATGCCACCGAAGGTGATCGAAATGCGGCGAACGGTGTCGATGAACGCTTGCGGGCTTTCCGATTCGACTTCGATGTCGAACACATCGATACCGGCGAAACGCTTGAACAGAACACCCTTGCCTTCCATGACCGGCTTGGAAGCCAGTGGGCCGAGGTCACCCAGACCGAGGATGGCAGTGCCATCGGAAATCACCGCAACCAGGTTGCCTTTGCCGGTGTATTTGTAAGCCAGCTCTGGATCACGGCCAATTTCGCGCACCGGCTCTGCAACACCTGGGCTGTAGGCCAGGGCGAGGTCACGGGCGGTGGCAGTGGGCTTGGAGAGTTCAACGCTCAGTTTCCCCGGACGAGGTTGAGCGTGATATTCGAGAGCGGCGGTTTTCAGGTCTGACATGGTGGGCATTCCGCTATTTACTGTTCTGACGGACCGCCGAGGATACGCAAAGAGCCGGGGAGCCACAAGACTGGCCGGTCACTTGTGTCAAGGCCTTTAGCCTACGACTTTACGCTACAACCCACGGGGCATACGACCAACAGTGTGTACAATCCAGTAGCGAAATGTCTACATCTTTTAGCCTGAAATGCGCTCCAACATGCTCGGATCGGTCAATGGCAACACCCAGCGTCGCTGCCCGGGCTTGAGGCCACCACTGCGGGAACGATCCAGCACCCAGCCGCGCGCTTCGACCTGGCGTCCCTTGAGGTTATCGAAGAAGCTGGCGGGGAAGTTGCGCTGCAGACGAGCGGGAACCTGCAGCACCAGGGTACTGCCCAGGGTCAGCCAGACCCCACCGCGATTTCGCTCGATACCTTCGATACGACCACGCACAACAGCGAAACCTGACTGCCTGACATCGCTTGCAGCCACTACAGGCGAACGCCGCCACAGGCCAACGCCAGCCTGGCGCGCTACTTGTTCGGCAAGCTGCTGACAACCACTGAAACGCACATTGGGGGCAATGGCCACGCGGTAGCCCAAGCCGTCGCTAAGCAATTGTGCTTCCAGATTGTCGCCATTGCGGCTGTAGATGTGCGCCAGTGTGCGACCATACTTGTCCTTACCTTCAACACCAGGCACCAGCCCGACACGATCGTCATTGGCCTTTACCAAGGCCTGCAATCGCCGCCTGGCAGCTTCGGCATAGGGCTCACTGGTACGCCCCTTGCGGCCTATTTCCGGGGCATTGATACCGATCAGCCGCACACTGCGGCCATCGACCAGACGCAAGGTGTCGCCATCAACCACCTGTCGTACCGCTACCCATTGGGGCTTGTCCGGCTGTGGGCAGAACGCCAGGACCGGGAAATGACAGATAACGCCCACAAAAAAGGCGCCCACAAGGGACGCCTTCTTCAGCAACAATGCGAAACCCGAAGGATTCGCCATGCGCATGATTACTTCTTGGCACCGAACATGCCGAAGCGATCGGCGAACTTCTGTACGCGACCACCGGTGTCCAGAACTTTCTGCTTACCGGTGTAGAACGGGTGGCACAGGTTGCAAACGTCGATCGACAGGACGTTGCCCAGGGTCGAACGAGTTTCGAACTTGTTACCGCAGCTGCAGGTGACTGCAACTACTTCGTAGTTCGGGTGGATACCTTCTTTCATGGTCACTTCCTCGAGCTGCGTGCCGCCACCCAACACCAATTGTTGAATACCGCACGTAATTAGGCGGCGAATAATACCAGAGCACACCGTCAGCGCAAGATGTCGCTTGCACCGACCGTCGTCTGCTAGGCTCGCCAGTCCTTGTAACGCCCTCCGAGACTTTCCGCGTGTCCGACGTCATCCTGCGCCTTGCCCTGCCCTCTCCGCTGCGGCGCCTGTTCGACTACAAGGCGCCGGCGAGCATGGCGCGCCTGACCTTGACCCCTGGCATGCGCATCCGCGTGCCCTTTGGCCGCCGCGAAATGATCGGCGTGCTGATAGAGGTGTGCACGCAGAGCGAAGTGCCCGCCGACAAACTGAAGCCTGCCAGCGCCCTGCTCGACCCGGTATCCCCCATCCCCGCGTCGCTGTTCAAGCTGTGCCTGTGGACCGCCCAGTACTACCAGCACAGTCTGGGCGATACCCTGAGCTGGGCGCTGCCCACGCTACTGCGCCAGGGCGAGGCCGCCGAGATGCGCCAGGAACGCTTCTGGCACATAGCCCCTGGCGCCCGCCTGGAAGACCCGCGCATCGCCCGCGCGCCGCGCCAGCGCGACGCCCTCAAGACCCTGGCTCAGCACCCGCATGGCGTGGCCCACAGCCTGCTGGCCAAACTCAACCTGAACAAGGACAGCCTCGACCTGCTGCTGGCCAAGGATCTGGTGCAGATCGAGACGCGCCGCCACTTGCCGGCACTACGCCATGAGCACTGGCTGGCACAGCCGGAACTGCCGCTCAACGAAGAGCAACGCGAAGCCTTCGACGCCGTGTGCGAGGGTTTTGGCGGTTTCGGCGCGTTCTTGCTGGCCGGCGTCACCGGCAGTGGCAAGACCGAGGTCTACCTGCAACTGATCCGTGAAACCCTGGAAGCCGGCAAGCAGGCGCTGGTGCTGATCCCGGAGATCAACCTCGGCCCGCAAACCCTGGCCCGCTTCGAGCAACGCTTCAACGCGCGCATTGCCCTGCTGCACTCTGCGGTGAACGACCGCGAACGCCTGGATGCCTGGCTGGCGGCACGGGACGGCGAGGCCGATATCATCATCGGCACCCGCTCGGCATTGTTCACGCCGATGAAAAACCCCGGCCTGATCATCATCGACGAAGAGCACGACGGCTCCTATAAACAGCAGGAAGGCCTGCGGTACCACGCCCGCGACCTGGCGCTGGTACGCGCTCACCAGGAGAACATCCCGATCCTGCTCGGTTCCGCCACACCCTCGCTGGAAACCCTGCATAACGCCCTGACCGGCCGCTACCGCCTGCTGCGTATGAACCAACGCGCCGGGGGGGCACGCCCGCCGCGCATGCTGCGCCTGGATGTGAAGAGCCTGCCACTGGACAGCGGTATCAGCGGCCCGCTGCAGCAGGCTATCCGACAGACGCTGGAGGCCGGCCAACAAGTGCTGGTGTTCCTCAACCGCCGCGGCTTTGCTCCAACCCTGCTGTGCCACGATTGCGGCTGGCTGTCCGAATGCCCACGCTGCGATGCGCGCATGACCGTGCACCAGCGCTCCGGCGTGCTGCGCTGCCACCACTGTGGCTATGACGAACGCCTGCCGCACCAGTGCCCGCAATGCAACCACGTCGACCTGCGCCCGGTCGGTGCCGGTACCGAGCGCGCCGAAGAGCGCCTGAAGGTGCTGTTCCCGGATTACCCGATCCTGCGCGTGGACCGCGACAGCACGGCGCGCAAGGACGCCATGCACAACCTGTTCAGCACCATCCAGCGCGGCCAGCCGAGCATCCTCGTCGGCACCCAGATGCTCGCCAAGGGCCACCACTTCCCGCGGGTGACCCTGGTGGCCATCCTTGATGCCGATGGCGGGCTGTTTTCCGGTGACTTCCGCGCCAGCGAGCGCATGGCACAACTTATCGTACAGGTGGCCGGACGGGCCGGACGGGCCGAAGAGCCCGGCAAGGTCATCATCCAGACCCACCTGGCCGACCACCCACTGCTGGTCCAGCTAACCGAGCAAGGCTACTTCGCCTTCGCCGAACAGGCCCTGGACGAACGCCGAGCCGCCGGGCTGCCGCCCTACTCGCACCTGGCCTTGCTGCGTGCCGAAGCACACAAGCCGGGGCAGGCCGAAGGTTTCCTCGACGAAGCCTGTGCCGCCGCCGAGCGCCTGGTGGCCGAACAGCGCCTGCCGGGTATCGAACTGCTGGGCCCGGTACCGGCGCCCATGGAGCGCCGCGCCGGACGATTCCGCGCACAATTGTTGATACAGGCCAATACCCGGGCGCCGTTGCATCGACTGATCAGCGCCTGGTTGCTAGTGTTGGAGCAGTTGCCGAGCGGGCGCCAGGTGCGCTGGTCGCTGGATGTCGACCCGGTAGACCTGTATTGAGCTGCAAGCTGCGAGTTGCCAGCCGCAAGCAAGCGCCGGGCGGGTGCGATGCCGCTTTTTCTTGCCGCTTGTGGCCCCCAGCTTGCCGCCCAAAGGTTGGCAACCTGCTCCCGGCAACGGATAATGCCCAGTTTTTCCACCTGCGCATCCAGGCGCTCACCGCGCTTGCGGTCGAAAAGAGATCCCCATGAAAGACACCATTCGCCAGCTGATCCAGCAAGCCCTCACCCAACTCGTCACCGACGGTGTGCTGCCTGAAGGGCTGTCGCCGGCGATCCAGGTGGAAAACGCCCGGGACAAGACCCACGGCGACTTCGCCAGCAACATCGCCATGATGCTGGCCAAGCCGGCCGGCATGAAGCCGCGCGACCTCGCCGAAAAACTGATCAACGCCCTGCCGGCCAGCGCCGACATCAGCAAGGTCGAGATTGCAGGCCCCGGCTTCCTCAACTTCTTCCAGAACACCGACGCCCTGGCCAACCGCCTGGATGCCGCCCTGGCCGACGCCCACCTGGGTGCGCGCAAAGCCGGCCCGGCGCAAAAGGTGGTGATCGACATGTCGGCACCCAACCTGGCCAAGGAAATGCACGTCGGCCACCTGCGCTCGACCATCATCGGTGACAGCGTTGCGCGCGTGCTGGAGTTCCTGGGCGACAACGTCATCCGCCAGAACCACGTCGGCGACTGGGGTACCCAGTTCGGCATGCTGATGGCCTACCTGCAGGAAAACCCGATCACCAGCGACGAGCTGTCGGACCTGGAAAACTTCTACCGCGCGGCGAAGAAACGCTTCGATGAATCGGAAGAGTTCGCCACTCGCGCTCGCGGCCTGGTGGTCAAGCTGCAAGCCGGTGACCCCGAGTGTCTGGCCCTTTGGACACGCTTCAAGGACATCTCGCTGTCGCACTGCCAGAAGACCTATGAGCTGCTCAACGTCAAGCTGACCATGGCCGACGTGATGGGCGAAAGTGCCTACAACGACGACTTGGCCAACGTGGTGGCCGACCTCAAGGCCAAGGGCCTGCTGGTCGAAGACCAGGGCGCCCAATGCGTGTTCCTCGAAGAGTTCAAGAACAGCGACGGCGACCCCCTGCCGGTGATCGTGCAGAAGGCTGACGGCGGCTATCTGTACGCCACCACCGACCTGGCTGCCGTGCGTTACCGCAGCAACGTGTTGAAGGCTGACCGCGCACTGTACTTCGTCGACCAGCGCCAGGCCCTGCACTTCAATCAGGTGTTCGAAGTGGCCCGCCGCGCTGGCTTCGTCGGCCACCCGATGCAAATGGAGCACATGGGCTTCGGCACCATGAACGGCGCCGACGGCCGCCCGTTCAAGACCCGTGACGGCGGCACCGTGAAGCTGATCGACCTGCTCACCGAGGCCAAGGAGCGCGCCTACGCGCTGGTCAAGGAAAAAAACCCGAGCCTGGCCGACGACGAACTGCGCCACATCGGCGAGGTGGTGGGCATTGGCGCGGTGAAATACGCCGACCTGTCCAAGCACCGCACCAGCGACTACAGCTTCAACTTCGAGTTGATGCTCAACTTCGAAGGCAACACCGCGCCTTACCTGCTGTACGCTTACACCCGCGTAGCCGGCGTGTTCCGCAAGCTGGGCAAAGGCTTTGACGAAGTCGACGGCAAAATCGTGCTGCAAGCTGCCCACGAGCAGGACTTGGCCGCGCGCCTGGCGCAGTTTGGCGAAATCCTCAACAACGTCGCCGAAAAAGGCACGCCGCACGTGCTGTGCAGCTACCTGTACGACTTGGCCGGCCTGTTCTCCAGCTTCTACGAGAACTGCCCGATCCTCGCAGCCGAAACCCCTTCGCAGCAGCAGAGCCGGCTGCGCCTGGCCGCCCTGACTGGCCGCACCCTCAAACAAGGTCTGGAACTGCTCGGCCTGGAAACCCTGGAGCGCATGTAAGTTGGCTGCCAAGAAAAAACCTGCCCCGAAACGCGGCGCCAGCCGCCAGACGGCACCGGCCAAACAGCCGATCCCCGGCTGGGTATGGCTGGCGGTCGGCCTGACCGTAGGCGCGTTCATCGTGTTCCTGATGAAGCTCGAACCCGGTGGCGATGACATCAAGCGCACCAAGCCCGAGCAGGAGAAACCGGCGAAAGCGGCCGAAGCCGGCAAGCCCGCGCAAGCTACCCCGCAACAGCCGGTGAAGCCGAAGTACGACTTCTACACCCTGCTGCCGGAGTCTGAGGTGATCGTGCCGCCGGAAGCCGTACCGGAGAAAACCCCACCGGTGCCGGCCCAGCCAGTAACCCCGGTAACACCAGCAGAAGCGGCGAAAATCGACACGGCGAGGGCCCAGGCAGCGTTGCTCGGCCAGACCCCGCCACCGCCACCACCCGTGATCAAGCCGGCGGCGACCACGCAGTACTTCCTTCAGGCCGGCTCGTTCCGCAAGCAGGCCGATGCCGACAAGGTACGGGCACAGATCATCCTGCTGGGCCAGTCCGTGAAAGTGGAGTCGGGCACGGTCAAGGATGAAACCTGGTACCGCGTGCTGGTCGGGCCGTTCAGCAACCGCGAGCAGTTGACCGGAGCACAGAAGCAGCTGGCTGGGGCCGGGTTCAGCAACCTGTTGCTGCAACAGCGGCAGACCCGTCAGTAATGAAGAAGGCCTTGCCGCAGCGGTGCGACAAGGCCTTCTTTATATGGACAGCATTGCCCGTGAAGGGGCTGTAAAGCAGCCCCGCTACCGTCAGCCCCGCCCCGCATTCCTTTCGGACACCTGGCTGTTCAACGTCCAGAAGTCATACAGCACCCCCACCAGGAACAACCCGCCGGTAAAGAAGTAGATGATCGCGGTGATCCACTTGCCCTGATACAGCCGGTGCAGGCCAAACACCCCCAGGAAGGTCAGCAGGATCCAGGCGATGTTGTAGTCGATACGCCCGGACTGAAACCTCAGGTCGGCTTCACGGTCCATGGACGGGATCAGGAACAGGTCGATCAACCAGCCAATGCCCAGCAAGCCCAAGGTGAAGAACCAGATGGTCCCGGTAATCGGCTTGCCGTAATAGAAACGATGGGAACCGGTGAAGCCGAAAATCCACAGCAGGTAGCCGATGGTTTTGCTGTGGGTGTCGTGAAAGGGCACCCCCTGTTGATAACTGTTCATTCATAGCCCCTGTGGGTTATCCGAAAATTTTCTAAGAAAAAATGTGACTTTTTCGTCGCAAGCCGACATACGGCGCCTGGCAATCGACCAACGGATCAATAACTGATCAAAAAGCTGTTATAAAGTTGCGCGCCAACACATAACTATTCATAAGAGCTTCATCTATGCCGCCTTTGATCAAGACATGGCTGACCCTCTGCCTATTATTGCCCCTGGCCGCCCACGCCACCAATCGTGAGCAACGTCTTCCCAATGGTTTCACCGGCTACACGACCAACGCCTCGGTGAAACGCGCACCAGTCAAACAGACCGCGCTACGCGCCCGCCCAAGCAATGCCGCCAGCAGCCGCGGTGCGAATGTCGCCGCCATGTCGCCTAAGCAAAGCAGCGATGTGCTGAGCCGTGCGGTAAATGTGCTCGGCACTCCTTATGTTTGGGGCGGCAGCAGCCCGAAAAAAGGCTTTGACTGCAGCGGGCTGGTCAAATACGCCTTCAACGACGTCGCCGACGTCGACCTGCCGCGCACCTCCAATGCCATGGCCCGGGGCCACGGGGTGAAGGTGGCCAAGGGTGATCTGAAGCCTGGCGACCTGATCTTCTTCAACATCAAGAGCCGTCGGGTCAATCACGTAGCCATCTACCTGGGTAACGACCGCTTCATCCACGCTCCACGTCGTGGCAAGCGGGTGAGTATCGACACCTTGAGCAAGCCTTACTGGCAGAAGCACTACGTGGTGGCCAAGCGGGTGCTGCCGAAAGAGCAGCAGCTGAGTCTGGCCAAGCGTTAATCTGATCGGCGCTATCCGGTACCGGCCCCTTCGCGGGCACGCCCGCTCCCACAGGTAGCGCGTCGCTCTCGCGGGCAGCGCCATACCTGTGGGAGCGGGCGCGCCCGCGAAAGGGCCTTTGCAGGTACTACAAGCCTTACTACAAGCCTTTGATCAACCCTCGCTCCCTCAGCCTCCGCAACGCCCCCTCCATCGTCAGCATCCCCTCCGCCGCCCCGCCCTGCATCACTGAAGACAACTGCGCCAACCGCCCCTCCCGAACCAGGTTACGCACCGCCGGCGTCGCCACCAGCACTTCCCGCGCCGCCACCCGCCCACCCCCTACGCGCCTGACCAGCACCTGCGCGACCACCAGGCGCAGCGACTCGGCCAGCATCGCCCGCACCAACGGCTTTTCCTCGGCAGCAAACACCTCCACCAACCTGTCGATGCTGCTGGTCGCCGAACGCGCATGCACGGTTGCCAGCACCAGGTGCCCGGTTTCCGCCGCGCGCAGGGCCAGGCGAATGGTTTCCAGGTCGCGCAACTCGCCGATCATGATCACGTCCGGGTCCTGGCGCAGCGCACTGCGCAGCCCCTGAGCAAAGCCGCGAGTATGGCGCCCCATCTCACGCTGGTTGACCAGGCTGCGCTGGCTGGCATGGATGACCTCGACAGGGTCTTCCAGGGTAATGATGTGCAGCGCCCGCTCGCGGTTCAGCTGGTCGAGCAGCGTTGCCAGGGTGCTGGACTTGCCACTACCGGTCGGCCCGCCCACGAGGATCAAGCCATCCCGGCAATGCGCAACAGCTTGAAACACATCCGCAAGGTCCAGCTCACTCACCGTCGCAATGCGCCCCGGGATCAGCCGAAAGGTAATCGCCGGGCCATTCAACTGGCGAAACAGGTTCAGCCGAAAGCGCCCAAGCGCCGGCAACTCCAGCGCAAGGTCCATTTCATCGCCTTGGGCCCACTGCCGGCGCTGATCGTCATCCAGCACGCTGGCCATGCCCTCGATCAAGGCACCCTGATTCAACGGCGGCAAGCCCATACGCTGCAACTCGCCATCCAGGCGCAGCATCGGAATCTGGCCCGTCGCCAGGTGCAGGTCTGAAGCCCCCGCATCCACAGCTCGGGCCAACAGGTCGGTCACATCCATAAGACTCCCCAAAGGCCTTCAAGCAGGTAGAATGCCGCAGACCCCACAGCTGCCGGCATCGATCCATGTCCACCCTAGCAGACAACCTTTCCGCGATTTCCGCCCGTATCGCCAGTGCTGCCCAGGCAGTCGGGCGTGATCCGGCCAGCGTCCAGTTGCTGGCCGTGAGCAAGACCAAGCCCGCCAGCGCTATCCGCGAGATCCATGCCGCCGGTGTGCACGACTTCGGGGAGAATTACCTACAGGAAGCACTGACAAAGCAGCAGGCCCTCAGCGACTTGCCCTTGATCTGGCACTTCATCGGCCCCATTCAGTCGAACAAGACCAAAGCCATCGCCGAGCATTTCGACTGGGTGCATTCCGTGGACCGCCTGAAAATTGCCCAACGCCTGTCGGAACAGCGCCCCGCCGGGTTGGCGCCGCTGAACATCTGCCTGCAGGTAAACGTCAGCGGCGAAGACAGTAAATCCGGCTGCACCCCGGCCGACCTACCCGCGTTGGCCAAAGCCGTAGCCGCACTGCCCAACCTGCGCCTGCGCGGGCTGATGGCAATCCCGGAACCCACCGAAGACCGCGCCACCCAGGAGGCCGCCTTCGCCAGCCTGCGCAAGTTGCAGGAAGGCCTGGGGCTTGGCCTGGACACCCTGTCCATGGGCATGAGCCACGACCTGGAAGCGGCCATCGCCCAGGGCGCGACGTGGGTACGGATTGGCACGGCCCTGTTCGGAGCCCGCGACTACGGCAACACCTGATTCCATGCTTCACTCACTCTTTTCCACAAGGACCTGACATGAGCAAGACACGTATTGCCTTTATCGGCGCCGGCAACATGGCCGCCAGCCTGATCGGTGGTCTGCGTGCCCAGGGCCTGGACGCCTCGCAGATCCGCGCCAGCGACCCGGGCGCCGAGACCCGCAGTCGCATCCAGGCCGAGCACGGCATTGAAGCCTTCGAGGACAACGCCCAGGCCATCGATGGCGCTGACGTCATCGTGCTGGCGGTCAAGCCACAAGTCATGAAAACCGTATGTCAGGCACTGCAACCCAACCTGCAGGATGGCCAGCTGATCGTTTCCATCGCCGCCGGCATCACGTGCGCCAGCCTGCAAAGCTGGGTGGGCGCTCGCCCGGTGGTGCGCTGCATGCCCAATACCCCGGCATTGCTGCGCCAAGGCGTGAGCGGCCTGTACGCCACCGCTGAAGTGTCCGGCGAACAGCGTCAGCAGGCCGAACAACTGCTGTCGGCCGTGGGCACCGCCCTGTGGCTGGAGCAGGAGCAGCAACTGGACGCCGTGACAGCTGTGTCCGGCAGTGGCCCGGCGTACTTCTTCCTGCTGATCGAGGCCATGACCGCGGCAGGCGAAAAACTCGGCCTGCCACGCGAAACAGCCTCCCAACTGACCTTGCAGACGGCCCTGGGCGCCGCGCGCATGGCAGTTGCAAGCGACGTCGATGCCGCTGAACTGCGCCGCCGCGTCACTTCGCCCGCCGGCACCACGGAAGCGGCGATCAAGTCGTTCCAGGCCAGCGGCTTCGAAGCCATCGTCGAGCAGGCGCTGCAGGCTGCAGCCACGCGCTCTGCCGAGCTGGCCGAACAACTGGGCAAATAAGGAGCCTTAGATGAATGCACTGTCAGGCGCCGCGATTTTCGTGGTGCAAACCCTGGTCAGCCTTTACCTGGTAATCGTCCTGCTGCGCTTCGTGCTGCAACTGGTCAAGGCCAACTTCTACAACCCGCTGTGCCAGTTCGCCGTTCGTGCCACCCAACCGCTGCTCAAGCCGATCCGCCGGATCATCCCTAGCGTTGGCGGGCTGGATACCTCGTCGCTACTGCTGGCGGTGGTCATCCAGGCCTTGCTGATGGGCTTTGTGCTGATGGTCACCTACGGTACCTTCGGCGACGTCCTGCACCTGCTGATGTGGGCGATCATCGGCATCACCTCGCTGTTCCTGAAGATTTTCTGGGTGGCGATGATCGTCATGGTGATCGTTTCCTGGGTTGCACCCAACAGCCACAACCCGGCGGCCGAACTGGCCTACCAGATCAGCGAGCCGGTGCTGGCGCCGTTCCGCCGCCTGGTGCCAAATCTGGGTGGCATGGACATCTCGCCGATCTTCGCCTTCCTGGCGATCCAGGTGGTCCAGTCGTTTGTCATGCCCCCGCTGGCCGCCTACGCCGGCATGCCTCAAGAGCTGTGGCGAATGATCTGAGGCTCGCCAGCGCCAGCTTGCCCCCAGTCGCAAGCCTTTGCTTGCCGCTGGGGGTAGCGCTCTTTAGACTTACGCCTCCGTCAAGCGTGAGCAGGGTCGATGTCAACTGTCTTTCCCGAAGATTCCGTCGGTCTGGTAGTACCGCAAACCGCCCGGTTCGATGAACCGCTGGCACTGGCCTGTGGCCGTTCACTGGCCAGTTACGAACTGGTCTACGAGACCTATGGCACCCTGAACGCCAGCGCGAGCAACGCCGTGCTGATCTGCCATGCCCTGTCCGGCCATCACCATGCCGCTGGCTACCATGCCGCCACCGACCGCAAGCCGGGCTGGTGGGACAGCTGCATCGGCCCCGGCAAGCCGATCGATACCAACCGCTTCTTCGTGGTCAGCCTGAACAACCTCGGCGGCTGCAACGGCAGTACCGGCCCCAGCAGCGTCAACCCTGCCACCGGCAAACCGTATGGCGCCGACTTCCCTGTACTGACCGTAGAGGACTGGGTACACAGCCAGGTGCGCCTGGGCGAGCGCCTGGGCATCCAGCAATGGGCCGCTGTCGTCGGCGGCAGCCTTGGCGGCATGCAGGCACTGCAATGGACCATCAGCTACCCCGAGCGTGTGCGTCATTGCGTCGACATTGCCTCGGCGCCCAAGCTGTCGGCGCAGAACATCGCCTTCAACGAGGTGGCGCGCCAGGCCATTCTCACCGACCCTGAGTTCCATGGCGGTTCGTTCCAGGACCAGGGCGTGATCCCCAAGCGCGGCCTGATGCTGGCGCGCATGGTAGGCCACATTACCTATCTGTCCGATGATTCGATGGGTGAAAAATTCGGCCGTGAGCTGAAAAGCGACAAGCTCAACTACGACTTCCACAGCGTCGAGTTCCAGGTCGAAAGCTACCTGCGCTATCAGGGCGAGGAGTTTTCCGGCCGTTTCGACGCCAACACCTACCTGCTGATGACCAAGGCACTGGACTATTTCGACCCGGCCGCCACGCACGGTGGTGATCTGGCCGCCACCCTGGCCCACGTCACGGCGGACTACTGCATCATGTCGTTCACCACCGACTGGCGCTTCTCTCCGGCCCGTTCGCGCGAGATCGTCGACGCGCTGATGGCCGCGCGCAAGAACGTCTGCTACCTGGAGATCGATTCGCCCTACGGGCACGATGCTTTCCTGATTCCCACACCTCGCTACATGCAGGGTTTCTCGAACTACATGAACCGCATTGCCATCTGAGGACAGCATGAGAGCCGATCTGGAAATCATCCACGACTGGATCCCCGCCGGCAGCCGGGTACTCGACCTGGGCTGCGGTAGCGGCGAACTGCTGGCCTCGCTGCGTGACCGCAAACAGGTCACCGGCTATGGCCTGGAAATCGACGCCGACAATATCGCCGCCTGCGTGGCCAAGGGCGTCAACGTCATCGAACAAGACCTGGACAAAGGCCTGGGCAACTTCGCCAGCAACAGCTTCGACGTGGTGATCATGACCCAAGCCCTGCAGGCCGTGGAATACCCCGACCGCATCCTCGACGAAATGCTGCGGGTGGGCCGTCAGTGCATCATCACCTTCCCAAACTTCGGCCACTGGCGCTGCCGCTGGTACCTGGCGACCAAAGGCCGCATGCCGGTATCGGACTTCATGCCGTATACCTGGTACAACACGCCGAACATCCACTTCTGCACCTTCGCCGACTTCGAAGAACTTGTGCACGAACGCCGAGCCAAGGTACTGGACCGCCTGGCGGTCGACCACTTGCACCGCAACGGGTGGGGTGGCCGGCTATGGCCTAATCTTCTAGGTGAGATCGGCATCTACCGCGTCAGCAGTCCGGGCCTGCAAGAGCACCAGCTCGCGGTCTGACGCCCACCGGAGGAATCGCCCCATGCGTCGCCTAGCCCTGTTCCTGATCAGCCTGTGCCTGGCCCTGCCAGTGCTGGCTGCCGATGCCGCACGCCCCGAGCGCAAGGAGGTATTTGGCGACGTGACGGTGCACTACAGTGCATTCACCTCGAGCATGCTCACACCCGAGGTGGCCGCGGCCACCGGCCTGGTGCGCAGCAAGAACCAGGGCGTGCTCAACATTACCGTCCTCAAGGCCAGCAAACCTGCCACGGCGGTGATCAGCGGCACGGTCAAGGACCTGACCGGGCGCAGCAGCCCGCTGTCGTTCAAGCAGATTACCGAACAGGGCGCGGTGTACTACATCGCCCAGTTCAAGATCGACCAGCCAGAAACCGTCACCTTCGACCTCAACATCGAAACCGGCGGCATCAGCAACTCTCTCCGCTTCAACCAGGAAGTGTTCCCAGGCGAATGATGAATTTCCAGCAACTCGTATTGGCCAGCCACAACGCCGGCAAACTCAAGGAACTCCAGGCCATGCTCGGCCATTCCGTGCAACTGCGCTCGATTGGTGAGTTCAGCCAGGTGGAGCCGGAAGAAACCGGCCTGTCGTTCGTCGAGAACGCCATCCTCAAAGCGCGCAACGCCGCCCGCATTTCCGGCCTGTCGGCCCTGGCCGATGACTCTGGCCTGGCGGTGGACTTCCTCGGTGGCGCGCCGGGCATCTACTCGGCGCGCTATGCCGATGGCAAAGGCGACGCGGCAAACAACGCCAAGCTGCTCGAAGCCTTGAAAGACGTGCCTGAAGCTGAGCGCAGTGCACAGTTCGTCTGCGTGCTGGCGCTGGTGCGCCACGCCGACGACCCGTTGCCGATCCTGTGCGAAGGCCTGTGGCACGGGCGCATCCTGTTCGAGGCCAGCGGCGACCAGGGCTTTGGCTACGACCCGCTGTTCTGGGTACCGGAGCGCAACTGCTCCAGCGCCGATCTAGCCCCCGCAGACAAGAACCAGCTCAGCCACCGCGCCCGTGCCATGGCCCTGCTGCGCAAACGTCTGGGCCTGGCATGATCGAAATGCTGTCGCCCCCCGGCGCGGCAGGCTTTAGCAGCCTGCCGCCGCTGGCGCTGTACATCCACATTCCGTGGTGCGTACGCAAATGCCCTTATTGCGACTTCAACTCCCACGCTGCCGGGCCTGAGCTACCGGAAGATGCCTACGTCACAGCCCTGCTCGACGACCTCGACCAGGAACTGGCTGCCGCACAAGGCCGCCCGATCAGCTCGATCTTCTTCGGTGGCGGTACGCCAAGCCTGTTCAGTGCCAACGCCCTTGGCCGGCTACTGCGTGGCGTAGAGCAACGTATTCCGTTCGCGCCAGACATCGAAATTACCCTGGAAGCCAACCCGGGCACCTTCGAGCAGGACAAGTTCAAGGCCTACCGGCAGACCGGCATCAACCGTCTTTCGATCGGTGTGCAGAGCTTTCAGCCAGCCAAGCTGGAGGCACTGGGGCGCATCCACAATGGCGACGAAGCGGTTCGAGCCGCCGGCATGGCGCGCGCGGCCGGTTTCGACAATTTCAACATGGACCTGATGCACGGCCTGCCCGACCAGTCGCTGGACGACGCGCTGGGTGACCTGCGCCAGGCCATCGACCTGGGGCCGACCCACCTGTCGTGGTATCAGCTGACCGTGGAACCGAACACGGTGTTCTGGAACCAGCCGCCAGAGCTGCCCGAAGACGACATCCTCTGGGATATTCAGGAAGCCGGCCAAGCGCTGATGGCCGAGCACGGCTACCGCCAGTACGAGGTATCAGCCTACGCCCAGGCAGGCCGCGCCGCCCGGCACAACCTCAACTACTGGCGCTTCGGCGACTTCATCGGCATTGGTGCCGGCGCCCACGGCAAGCTCACCTTCGCCGACGGGCGCATCCTGCGTACCTGGAAGACCCGCCTGCCCAAGGACTACCTGAACCTGGCCAAGCCGTTCAGGGCCGGCGAGAAGCTGCTGCCAGTCGATGAAATGCCGTTCGAGTTCCTGATGAACGCCCTGCGCCTGACCGATGGCGTGGAAGCCGAACTGTTCACCCAGCGCACCGGCTTGCCACTGGCACAGCTGCAGGAAGCACGCCGTGCCGCCGAACAAAAGGGCCTTTTGCAGGTCGAACCGGATCGACTGGTGGCCACGCCAAGGGGCCAGTTGTTCCTCAATGACCTGCTGCAGTATTTCTTGACCTGAGGATGACCCATGGATCTGGTACTTGATCTGCTCGCGACGGTTTCCCGCTGGAGCCGCAGCAACCTGTCGGAGATTTCACTGGCCTTGGTAGGCTGCCTGCTGGTGTTGTTCGGCACCGATGTCAAAGCCTGGGCCGAGCAACGCCTGGGCGGCCTCGCCGGCGCCCTGCGCGTGCCGTTCATGGCGCTGATGGTGATGATCGGCAGCGGTGCTGCGCTGATCTATGCCACGCCATGGGTGGTGAAAGGCCTGAGCCAGTTCAACAACTATGCGCTGGCGCCTGTGTTGCTGGTGGTGCTGGTGTTGATTGGCGTGGTGGCGGATCGCCGCGGCTGAGCTAATGGCCCCTGGGTCAACTGTCTTGCTCAACATTTGAAAGACCTGCGCGGCCGCCCGTAGGAGCGGGTTTACCCGCGAAGAGGCCGGCCCTGCTGGCCAATCTCCACCCGCCGTTCACCGTTGCCCCCGCCACCGTATTCGCGGGTAAACCCGCTCCTACACAGATTGGTGGTGGACACACATCGGTGGCTGGACACAGCCCACCCGTAGGAGCGGGTTTACCCGCGAAAGGGCCGGCCCTGCTGGCCAATTTCCACCCGCCGTTCACCTTTGCCGCCGCCACCGTATTCGCGGGTAAACCCGCGCCTACACCGGATTGGTGGTGGGCGCACATCGGTGGTTGTACACAGGCCGCCCGTAGGAGCGGGTTTACCTGCGAAAGGGCCGGCCCTGCTGGCCAATTTCCACCCGCCGTTCACCGTTGCCGCCGCCACCGTATTCGCGGGTAAACCCACTCCTACACAGATTGGTGGTGGACACACCTCGGTGGTTGTACACAGGCCGCCCGTAGGAGCGGGTTCACCCGCGAAAGGGCCGGCCCTGCTGGCCAATCTCCACCCGCCGCTCACCGTCGCAGCCGCCCGCGAACACCGGCAAAGCCGGTGCCATCCACCGCGTTGGTTTCTTCGCGGGCATGCCCTGAGGTGTTGTGTATTACCGAAAAAAAACCGCCCTTCTCAAGGCGGTTATTTTCGCCTGCATTCCTGCCGGCATCAGCACATCGAAAAGCCGTATCAGCCGCTCAATCCACCTTCTCGAACTTCAAGTCCCACACCCCATGCCCCAGCCGCTCACCGCGGCGTTCGAACTTGGTGATCGGGCGCTCTTCGGGGCGCGGCACATAGGTGCCGTCTGCCGCACGGTTGCGATAGCCAGGAGCTGCGCTCATCACTTCCAGCATGTACTCGGCATACGGCTCCCAATCGGTGGCCATGTGGAACACACCACCGGGCTTGAGCTTGCGACGTACCAGCTCGGCGAACTCCAGCTGGACAATGCGGCGCTTGTGGTGACGCGCCTTGTGCCAAGGGTCTGGGAAGAACAGCATCAACCGATCAAGACTGTTATCCGCCACGCAGCGGTTCAGCACTTCGATGGCATCGCAGTCATACACCCGCAGGTTTTTCAGCCCCTGGGTCAGCACGCCATTGAGCAGCGCACCAACACCCGGGCGGTGCACTTCCACACCGATGAAGTCCTGCTCAGGGGCGGCGGCCGCCATTTCCAACAGGGAATGGCCCATGCCGAAGCCGATCTCCAAGGTGCGCGGGGCCGAACGGCCGAACACCTGGTCGTAGTCCACCGGGCTATCAGCCAGTGGCAGGATGTACAGCGGGCCGCCTTGATCCAGGCCGCGTTGCTGGCCTTCGGTCATGCGCCCGGCACGCATCACGAAGCTCTTGATGCGGCGGTGTGGGCGGGCTTCGCCGTCGGGGGTGATCGGCGTATCGTGCGATTCAGTCATCAGTTGCTCTTACTTGATCAGACCATCCAGCGGCGAAGAGGCGCTGGCATAGAGTTTCTTCGGCATACGGCCGGCCAGGTAGGCCATGCGACCCGCGACAATGGCGTGTTTCATGGCCTCGGCCATCAGCACCGGCTGCTGGGCGTGGGCGATGGCCGAGTTCATCAGCACTGCCTCACAGCCCATTTCCATGGCGATGGTGGCGTCGGATGCGGTACCCACGCCAGCATCGACCAGCACCGGCACCTTGGATTCTTCCAGGATGATCTGCAGGTTGTAGGGGTTGCAGATACCCAGGCCGGTGCCAATCAGGCCAGCCAGCGGCATGACCGCGATGCAGCCGACTTCGGCCAGCTGACGGGCGATGATCGGGTCGTCGCTGGTGTAGACCATGACGTCGAAACCTTCCTTGACCAGCACTTCGGCTGCCTTGAGGGTTTCGATCACGTTGGGGAACAGGGTTTTCTGGTCGGCCAGCACTTCCAGCTTCACCAGCGTCCGGGACTCGTGCGATTTGCGCCCATCGAGCAGTTCGCGGGCCAGACGGCAAGTGCGTACCGCTTCCACCGCGTCAAAGCAGCCTGCAGTGTTCGGCAGGATGGTGTACTTGTCGGGCGACAGTACATCGAGCAGGTTCGGCTCGCCCGCGTTCTGGCCAAGGTTGGTGCGGCGCACAGCGACGGTGACGATTTCGGCACCCGAGGCCTCGGTGGCCAGGCGGGTTTCTTCCATGTCACGGTACTTGCCGGTACCGACCAGCAGGCGCGACTGGAAAGTACGCCCGGCCAGGGTGAAGGGCTTGTCGCTACGAACGTTGCTCATCGTTGTTCCTCGGGAAAAGGTTGCAGGGCTTGCTTGTGAACCGCCGGGCTGCTGTCAGCCGCCACCGATGGCGTGGACCACTTCGACCTGGTCGCCGTCATTCAGCAGCGTGCTGTCGTGCTGGCTACGCGGCACGATATCCAGGTTCAGTTCCACTGCAACACGGCGCCCGGTCAGTTCCAGGCGCGCCAGCAGGGCTGCAACGCTTTCGCCGGCAGGCAGTTCGTAAGGTTCACCGTTCAATTTAATGCGCATGCGCACGGCCACCATTGTTCTTTGGGGCCAGCATTCTAGCGCCGAACCGTCCTGCAACCCAAGGGCGGTGCGCGCCATTAGTCGTGATTGTGGACCACTCGGTCAGCCCAGCCGCCAGGCTGCCAGGCCCAGGCACAGCCAGCCGACAAGGAAGCACAAGCCACCAATCGGGGTGATGATGCCAAGCTTGCCAAGGCCACTGAGGGTCAGCAGGTACAGGCTGCCGGAGAACAGCACGATGCCTAACGCAAACAGGCCGCCAGCCCACCCGACCAGGCGCCCGGGCAGGTGCGCCGAGAGCACCGCAACGCCGAAGATCGCCAAGGCATGGACCAGTTGGTAAGTCACGCCGGTATGGAAGATCGCCAGGTAGTCAGCCGTCAGCCGGTTTTTCAGGCCATGAGCGGCGAAGGCGCCCAGGGCGACACCGGTAAAGCCAAAAAAGGCGGCAAGCATCAGGAAGCTGCGAAGCATGGGACGACTCCTTGTATCGGGTCTGTATAATGGCCCCTTCCACCCTTAGGGCCAAGCCATCGACATGCTGTCAACGCTTATCCGTCGCCTCTCCCGCGCCCTGCTCTGGTTCGTTGCCGGCAGCATCGTGCTGGTGCTGGTGTTCCGCTGGGTACCACCGCCCGGCACGGCGCTGATGGTCGAGCGCAAGGTACAGTCATGGGTGAATGGTGAACCGATCGACCTGCAGCGCGACTGGGAGCCATGGGAGAACATCTCCGATGAGCTCAAGGTTGCGGTCATTGCTGGCGAGGACCAGAAGTTCGCCAACCACTGGGGCTTCGACCTCCCGGCCATTCAGGCGGCGCTGGCCCACAACGAGCGTGGCGGCAACATTCGCGGCGCCAGCACCCTGACCCAACAAGTGGCCAAGAACCTGTTTCTGTGGTCAGGCCGCAGCTGGTTTCGCAAGGGGCTGGAGGCCTGGTTCACCGCCCTGATCGAGCTGTTCTGGTCGAAGGAACGGATTCTCGAGGTCTATTTGAACAGCGCCGAGTGGGGCAAGGGCGTGTTTGGTGCCCAGGCAGCGGCGCGTTATCACTTTGGCGTCGACGCCAGCCGGCTCAGCCGCCAGCAGGCAGCGCAGCTGGCAGCGGTGCTGCCAAGCCCAATCAAGTGGAGTGCCAGCCGCCCAAGTGCCTACGTGGCCAGCCGGGCCGGCTGGATTCGCCGGCAGATGAGCCAGCTGGGTGGGCCCAGCTACCTGATGCAGCTGGACTCCTCCAGAAAGCTTTGAATGCAGGCCCGGCCCTTTCGCGGGTAAACCCGCTCCTACGGGCAACCGCATACCCGGCCTCTTCGCGGGTAAACCCGCTCCTACGGGCAACCACATCCCCGGCCTCCTCACGGGCAAACCCGCGCCTACGGGCAACCGCCCCCCCGGCCTCCTCGCGGGCAAACCCGCGCCTACGGGCAACCGCATCCCCGGCCTCCTCACGGGCAAACCCGCGCTTACGGGCAACCGCATCCCCGGCCTCCTGACGGGCAAACCCGCGCCTACGGGCAACCGCATCCCCGGCCTCCTGACGGGCAAACCCGCGCCTCCGGGCAACCGCATACCCGGCCTCCTCGCGGGCAAACCCGCGCCTACGGGCAACCGCATCCCCTGTAGGAGCGGGTTTACCCGCGAAGAGGCCGGCAAAGCCAGCACAAACAAAAAAGCCGCTCACCCCATCAGGGCCAGCGGCTTTTCTTTACAACCCAGACTCGATCAGGCAGCGATCAGGGCCTTGACCTTGTTCATCGCATTCTTCTCCAACTGGCGAATACGCTCAGCCGATACGCTGTACTTGTCTGCCAGTTCATGCAGCGTGGCCTTCTCTTCCGCCAGCCAACGCTGGTAGAGAATGTCGCGGCTACGCTCGTCCAGGCCCTGCAGCGCTTCGTGCAGGTTGCTGGTGGAGTTGTCACTCCAGTCGGCATCCTCAAGCTGCACCGCCGGATCGTAACGGTGGTCTTCCAGGTAATGCGCAGGCGACTGGAAGGCGCTGTCGTCGTCAGCTTCCGCTGCCGGGTCAAAGGCCATGTCCTGGCCACTGAGGCGGCTTTCCATCTCGCGCACTTCGCGCGGCTCGACGCCAAGGCTTTCCGCCACGCGATGCACTTCGTCGTTGTTCAGCCACGCCAGGCGCTTCTTCTGGCTACGCAGGTTGAAGAACAGCTTGCGCTGAGCCTTGGTGGTAGCCACCTTGACGATGCGCCAGTTGCGCAGAATGAACTCGTGGATCTCTGCCTTGATCCAGTGCACGGCGAACGACACCAGGCGCACGCCCATTTCCGGGTTGAAGCGCTTGACGGCTTTCATCAGGCCGACATTGCCTTCCTGGATCAGGTCAGCCTGGGCCAACCCGTAGCCGGCGTAACTACGGGCGATATGTACGACGAAACGCAGGTGGGCCATCACCATCTGACGAGCGGCCTCGACATCCTGCTCATAATAGAGACGCTCGCCCAGATCACGCTCCTGCTCGACCGTCAGCAGCGGGATGCTGTTGACCGTGTGCACATAGGCTTCCAGGTTTGCACCGGGTACCAGGGCATAGGCAGGTTGCAACGATGTGGTCATTCAAGAACCTCCGACTTACAAAACTCGCACCTTGTGGGCGCTGCCAACATTGACCTGGAACGACGGTACAAGTTCCGCAGTGAAGAAAATGTCAATGCTGGCACGTAAAAACTATCGCGGCGCCAGCTCGTTCAAGTGGCGGGCGACTGCAATCCATGCACCGATATACCCCAACAACACTGCTCCGATCAAGAGCGACAGACCATCGGAAGCCGGAACGCCGCCCAGGGCGAAGTCACTGCCATACAGCCCGGAAAGCCCTACCACCGCCTCGTTCAGCCAGTTCAGGCCAAACGCCAGGATGCCCCACGCCAGCAGGCCTGCGCCCAGGCCATACAGGGCGCCCATGTACAGGAAAGGCCGGCGCACGTAGGCGTCGGTGCCGCCGACCAGCTTGATCACTTCGATCTCGATACGACGGTTTTCAATGTGTAGACGAATTGTGTTACCGATTACTAACAACAGGGCAGAAATCAGCATCACGGCCAGGCCGAAGACGAAGCGGTCACCCAGCTTGAGGATGGCTGCCAGGCGCTCGACCCAGACCAGGTCCAGTTGCGCCACGTCCACCCGCGGCAGCTCCGACAGGCGCTGACGCAAGGCGTCCAGGGCCGGTTTGTCGACCTCGGTCGGGGTTACCACCACCACACCCGGCAGTGGGTTGTCAGGCAGTTCGCGCAAGGCCTCGCCCAGCCCGGACTGCTGCTGGAACTCCTCCAGGGCCTGCTCGCGGCTGACATACTGGGCGTCCGCCACGCCAGGCATGCCCTTGATCTCGTCGCGCAGCGCTTCGCCATCGCGGCTGCCGGCATCGAGCTTGAGGTACAACGAAATCTGCGCAGCGCGCTGCCACGAACCGCCCAGCTGCTCGACGTTCTTCAGCAACAAGGACAGGCCCATCGGCATGCTCAGCGCCACGGCCATGACCAGGCAAGTGAAGAAGCTGCCGATCGGCTGCTTGCCCAGGCGGCGCAGGCTGTCGGCCAAGCTGGCACGGTGGCTTTCCAGCCAGGCATGCAGCAGGGTGCGGAAGTCCGGGCCATCATCGTCTTCACCGCGCTTTTTCTTCGCAGGTTGCGGATCGGCCGGTTTCGGTGCGACCCGCTCGGAAACCTTCGGCGTACGTGTTGTGTTCATTGCCCGGCCTCCCCATCGCCGATCAAGCGGCCGCGTTGCAAGGTCAGCATGCGGTGACGCATGCGCGCGATCAGCGCCAGGTCGTGGCTGGCGATCAATACCGTCGTGCCCAGGCGGTTGATGTCCTCGAACACGCCCATGATCTCTGCAGCCAGGCGCGGGTCGAGGTTACCGGTGGGCTCGTCGGCCAGCAGCAGAGCCGGCTGGTGAACGATGGCGCGGGCGATACCCACCCGCTGCTGCTGCCCGGTGGACAGGTCGGCCGGGAACAGCTCGCCTTTGTCGGACAGCGATACACGCTCCAGGGCCGAGTCCACGCGCTTGGCGATCTCGACCTTGGACAGGCCGAGAATCTGCAGCGGCAAGGCAATGTTGTTGAACACCGTGCGGTCGAACAACAGCTGGTGGTTCTGGAACACCACGCCGATCTGCCGGCGCAGGAACGGGATTTGCGCATTGCTGATCTGGCCCAGGTCCTGCCCTGCCAGCATCAGCTTGCCGCTGGTCGGGCGCTCCATGGCCAGCAACAGGCGCAGCAGGGTGCTCTTGCCTGCGCCCGAGTGGCCGGTGACGAACAGGAATTCGCCCCGGCGCGCCCGGAAACTCAGCTCATGCAACCCCACATGACCGTTGGGATAGCGCTTGGCAACCTGCTCGAATCGGATCATGGTCAATCTCGCTCGGCGAACAGAGCCTTGACGAACGGCTCGGCTTCGAAGGTACGCAGGTCGTCGATGCCTTCACCGACGCCGATGAAACGGATCGGGATGTTGAACTGCTTGGCCAGGGCGAAGATCACCCCGCCCTTGGCAGTGCCGTCCAGCTTGGTCAGGGCCAGGCCGGTCAGCTCGACGCTCTGGTTGAAGTACTTGGCCTGACTGATGGCGTTCTGGCCGGTGCCGGCGTCAAGCACCAGCAGCACCTCGTGCGGCGCCTCAACGTCGAGCTTGCCGATGACCCGGCGGACCTTCTTCAGCTCTTCCATCAGGTTGTCTTTGGTGTGCAGGCGGCCGGCAGTGTCGGCGATCAGCACGTCAACGCCACGTGCCTTGGCGGCCTGCACGGCATCGAAGATTACCGAAGCAGAGTCGGCACCCGTGTGCTGGGCGATCACCGGAATCTGGTTACGCTCGCCCCACACCTGCAACTGCTCGACCGCCGCTGCGCGGAAGGTATCACCGGCAGCCAGCATGACCTTCTTGCCTTCCAGTTGCAGCTTTTTCGCCAGTTTGCCAATGGTGGTGGTCTTGCCGGCGCCGTTCACGCCAACCACAAGGATCACATAGGGTTTGTTCTGGGCCTGCACATTCAGCGGCTGCTCGACCGGGCGCAGCAGCGCAGCCAGTTCTTCCTGCAACGATTTGTACAGGGCATCGGCATCGGCCAACTGCTTGCGCGCGACCTTCTGGGTCAGGTTCTGGACAATGGCCGATGTAGCCTCCACACCCACGTCGGCAGTCAGCAGGCGCGTCTCGATTTCGTCGAGCAGGTCGTCGTCGATGACCTTCTTGCCGAGGAACAGGCTGGCCATGCCCTCGCCGATGCTGGCACTGGTCTTGGACAGGCCTTGCTTGAGGCGCGCGAAGAAGCCGGGCTTGGCCTGTTCAACGGGTGCAGCAACAGGGGCTGGTGCCGCGCGTTCCGGGATTGCGGGCGGTGCCTTCGGCTCCAGGTCCGGCACCAGGGCCACGGGCTCTTCGGCAACCGGCAGCACCAGGTTGCTGACCGGCGCTGCGGCCTCGACAGGGGCAGACTCGACAGGGGCCGCCTGCAAGGGCATGGACGCAACCGGCTGCGGTGCAGGTGCCACCAGCGGCTGGGATGCGACCGGCTCTGGCTCAGGCGCCTGCAACGGCTGGGACGCAACCGGTTCAGGGACGGGGGCCTCGACTACCGGGGGCCGGGGGGGGGCCGCGAGCGGCTGCGGCTCAGCTAGCTGTGGGGCCGCAACGGCCTGAACGGGTTCGGGGGCCTGTGGCGCTTCGGCGGCAGATCCCTCGACCGGAGCGGCTGCAGACTGCTCGACAGCGGGGGGTTCATGCGCGGGCACGCCCGCTCCCGCAGGTGGCTGCGGCTTCTTGCGAAACCAGCTGAACAGGCCTTTCTTCTCACCAGCCTCGGCCGGCGCTTTTTTGTCGTCGTTGGAACCAAACATGGAAGACGGCTATCTCAGGGTAGCGATAGGCCAGCTACGGCCAATCGGGAATTCTCTCTACGCAGAACAGACTATCTTGAAGCCGGCTGGTTCATGCGCAACGTTTTGACTTAGTGTCCTGTGGGCCAGAACGGCGACAGGCATGGTCGCCAGGCAACCGGATCAGTATCCTAGCACCTCCTGGCCCGCCGACGCTAAACCCAGCGGGCCGCCGAACAGGTTAAACACCGTATGAATGCTCTAGCCCGCCGCGCCGCTGGCCTGTTGCTCGGCACGCTCTGCCTGCCGCTCGCGGCCTTCGCCGCCGATGTGCAACCCACCCACGAATTCATCCTCGACAATGGCCTGAAGGTCGTGGTCCGCGAAGACCATCGCGCCCCCGTGGTGGTCTCGCAGATCTGGTACAAGGTCGGCTCCAGCTACGAGACCCCGGGCCAGACCGGCTTGTCCCATGCGCTGGAACACATGATGTTCAAGGGCAGCGCCAAGGTCGGCCCCGGCGAGGCCTCGCGCATTCTGCGTGACCTCGGCGCCGATGAAAACGCCTTCACCAGCGACGATTACACCGCCTATTACCAAGTGCTGGCCCGCGACCGCCTGCCGGTAGCCCTGGAGCTGGAGGCCGACCGCCTTGCCAGCCTGCGCCTGCCTGCCGACGAGTTCAGCCGCGAAATCGAGGTCATCAAGGAAGAACGCCGCCTGCGCACCGACGACCAGCCCAATGCCAAGGCATTCGAGCTGTTCCGCGCCATGGCCTACCCGGCCAGCGGCTATCACACGCCGACCATTGGCTGGATGGCCGACCTGGAACGCATGAAGGTCGAGGAACTGCGCCACTGGTACGAGTCCTGGTACGCCCCCAACAACGCCACCCTGGTGGTGGTCGGTGATGTCACCGCCGACGAGGTCAAGGGCCTGGCGCAGAAGTATTTCGGCAATATTCCCAAACGCGCCGTGCCGCCAGCCAAGCTGCCTCTGGAACTGGCCGAACCAGGGTGGCGCCAGTTGACCCTGCACGTACGCACCCAGCTGCCAAGCCTGATCTACGGCTTCAACGTGCCCGGCCTGCCCACCGCCAAGGACCCTCGGACGGTGCACGCCCTGCGCCTGATCTCGGCACTGCTCGACGGTGGCTACAGCGCCCGCATGCCGGCCCGCCTGGAGCGTGGCCAGGAACTGGTGGCCGGCGCGTCGTCCAGCTACAACGCCTTCACCCGCGGCGACAGCCTGTTCCTGATCTCGGCGACGCCGAATGTGCAGAAGCAGAAAACCCTCGCCGACGTCGAAAAAGGCATCTGGCAGCTGCTTGACGAACTCAAGAGCACGCCGCCCAGCGCAGAAGAGCTGGAACGCGTACGCGCCCAGGTCATCGCCGGCCTGGTCTACGACCGCGACTCCATCAGCAGCCAGGCCACCACCATCGGCCAGCTGGAAACCGTCGGCCTGTCCTGGAAGCTGATCGACAGCGAACTGGACGAACTCAAGCGCGTCACCCCACAGGACATCCAGAACGCCGCGCGCACCTACTTCACCCGCGAACGCCTGAGCGTTGCCCATGTACTGCCCGAGGAGTCCGCCCATGAGTGATCGCCGCGCACCACGCCCAACCCTGCTGGCCACGGGCATTCGTGCCCTGGCGCTGGCGGCAGTGCTGGCCGCTCCGGCCATGGCCGATAACGCTGCCAAGGCCGACAGCAGCGCGGCCCGCCCGGCCAACACCCTGCAGTCGCTGGCCGAACTGAATGGTAAGGCACCCAGCCGGCGTCAGTTGAACATCCAGCACTGGAACACCGCCGAAGGTGCCCGGGTGCTGTTCGTCGAAGCCCGCGAACTGCCCATGTTCGACCTGCGCGTCACCTTCGCCGCCGGCAGCAGCCAGGACGGCGGCACGCCAGGCCTGGCCGCGCTGACCAACGCCATGCTCAACGAGGGCGTGGCCGGCAAGGACGTCACCGCCATCGCCGAGGGCTTCGAAGGCCTGGGCGCAGACTTTGGCAACGGCTCCTACCGCGACATGGCCGTCGCATCGCTGCGCAGCCTCAGTGCCAAAGACAAGCGCGAACCGGCCCTCAAACTGTTTACAGAGGTGGCGGGCAAGCCGACATTCCCCGAGGATGCCCTCAAGCGCATCAAGAACCAGATGTTGGCTGGCTTCGAATATGAGAAGCAAAACCCCGGCAAGATCGCCGGCAAGGCCCTTTTCGGCAAGCTCTATGGCGACCACCCCTATGCCCACCCAAGCGACGGCACCGCCGAGAGCGTCACGGGAATAAGCCTTGCCCAACTGCGCGCGTTCCACGCGAAGGCCTATACCGGCGGCAATGCGGTAATCGCCCTGGTCGGCGACCTCAGCCGTGCAGAGGCCGAAGCCATCGCCGCACAGGTGTCTGCCGGCCTGCCCAAGGGCCCTGCGCTGGCCGCACCGGCCCAACCCGCAGACGCCAAGGCCGGCCTGACCCACATCGACTTCCCGTCCAAGCAGACCCACCTGATGCTGGCCGAACTGGGGATCGACCGCCAAGACCCGGACTGGCCAGCCCTGTCCATGGGCAACCAGATCCTTGGCGGTGGCGCCTTCGGTACCCGGCTGATGAGCGAGGTGAGAGAGAAGCGCGGCCTGACCTACGGCGTTTACTCGGTATTCAGCCCGATGCAGGTACGCGGCCCGTTCATGATCAACCTGCAAACCCGTGCCGAGCTCAGCGAAGGTACGCTCAAGCTGGTGCAAGGCATTCTCGCCGACTACCTGAAGACGGGCCCGACCCAACAGGAACTGGACGATGCCAAGCGCGAACTGGCCGGCAGCTTCCCGCTGTCCAACGCCAGTAATGCCAGTATCGTCGGCCAACTGGGCGCGATCGGCTTCTACAACTTGCCGCTGACCTGGCTTGAGGACTTCATGCAACAGTCCCAGGCCCTTACCGTCGAACAGGTCAAGGCAGCCATGAACAAACACCTGTCAGCCGATAAACTGGTGATCGTCACCGTTGGCCCGAAAGTGCCACAAAAACCGCTGCCAGCACCCACTGACAAGCCCTCCGAGCAACCGCTCGGGGTACCGGAGCACTAATGCCAAGATCCACCCCTCCCGCCCGCCCGCAAGCGGGCCAAAGCAAGGGCCAGGGCCACCTGCGCATCATCGCCGGCGAGTGGCGCAGCCGCCGCCTGGCGGTGCCGGAAGGCGAAGGCCTGCGGCCAACGCCTGACCGCGTGCGGGAAACCGTATTCAACTGGCTGGCCCCCTACATCGAGGGCGCCCGCGTGCTGGACGCCTTCACCGGCAGTGGTGCCCTGGTGCTCGAAGCCCTGTCCCGTGGGGCCGAGGACGCCGTGGCGCTGGACAGTAACCCTGCGGCCATCGCCAACCTGAAGAACAACCTCGAAATCCTGCGCTGCCCTCGCGGGCAAATCCTGCAAACCGACGCCCTGCGCTACCTGCAAGGCCCGGCCAAGCAGCAGTTCGATGTCGTGTTCCTCGACCCGCCGTTCCATCAGGACCTGCTGGCCAACACCTGCAACATGCTGGAGCAGAATCAGTGGCTGGGCGAGCAGGCATGGGTCTACACCGAAAGCGAAGCGGCACCCTCGACCTTGCAGCTGCCGGGCAACTGGCGGCTGCACCGCGAGAAGAAGACCGGCCAGGTGCACTACGCACTCTGGCAGCGGGGCTGATTACCCGCGGGTTGGGTGTACTTAGTTACCGCACCCCACCTGCGCCATGGTTGAAGCTGCACCTTCATTTCCTGAAGGAGCAGTTCAACCATGGCCGAACACCCCTCCCCGCCGCTAATGGCAGCCTCGAAAGGTTCTTTTACCCTCGCCAATGGCCTGCACGTCTGCCTGCGTGAAGACCACCGTGCGCCACTGGTCAGCGTGCAGCTGTGGTACCACGTAGGCTCCAGCTACGAACCTGAAGGCCACACCGGCCTGTCCCATGCCTTGGAACATCTACTGTTCGAGGGCAGCAGCAAACTGGCGCCTGGCCAGTACTCAACCCTGATGACCCGCTTGGGCGGCGACCCGAATGCATTCACCTATGCGGATGCCACGGTATTTCCGCTCACCTTGCCAACCCGCCACCTGGAAATTGCCCTGGAGGCCATGGCTGATGTCATGGCCAGTGCCACCCTCGGCGATACGCCCTTTGCTCGGGAACTGGCAGTGGTCATGGCTGAGCGACGCGAGGCAGTGGACAACAACCCTTGGGCATTGGCGCTGGAGCATCACGACTTGCTGGCTTACGGCAATAGTGGCCATGGCACGCCTGTCATTGGCCACATGTCAGATCTGGAGAGCCTCACTCCAGCCGCAGCGCGTACCTGGTACAAGACCTGGTACCACCCCAATAATGCCACCCTCGCCGTGGCCGGCGACATCAGCCTGCTACAACTGCAAACCTTGGTGAAGCGCCACTTTGCGGCGATCCCCGCCCATCGCTTGCCGATGCGGCCCTTACCCACAGGGCCCTCCTCCCAGGGCCGGCGTTTTCAGACGCTGCGCCTGCCAGGCTTGCACAACGGCGTGATCATAAGCTTCAAACTACCCAGCCAGCGTACCGCGCGGTCTGCCAGGCAGGCCTACGCGCTGCGTCTGCTTCCCGATCTGCTTGCCAACGGCTACAGCAGCATCCTCCAGCGCAGGCTGCTGCTGGACGAACCAATCCTGCAATACATCAAAGCGACCTATGAACCCTGGCAGCGCGGTGACAGCTTGCTGACCCTTTACGCGTTCTGCAGCCCACACGTAACCCCGCAGACCGCCGCCGAACGACTGATGCAGGAGATCGAAGCGTTTCGCCAGTCGGCGCCAGCCAAGGAACACCTGCAACGTGCCAAGGCTCGTCTGCTGGCCAGGCTGCTGTTCGAACGGGACGACATTGCCGAGCAGGCCCAAACCATGGGTAAACAGGCCGCCTGTGGCTTGCCGGTCATTTCGCTCGAGGAAGAACAACAGGCCATCGAGACCGTGACAGCCGAGCAGGTAGGCCTGGCTGCCTATGAATTCCTCACCCATTCCCGTGCAGCCTTCACGTTCACGCACCACAAGGAAAGCGCTCATGACTGACTCAACGACCCTGCAACAGCCTGCCGGAGCCAACAACCTCTACGGCGGGCTGCTCTCTGCCCAGGGACTTGACCTGGACCAGTTCGAAACCATCCATACACAGGTTCAAGCGTGGAAGACGACTGCGGGCACGGACGTCAAATTCGTTGAAGCACGGGAACTGCCAATCGTTGACGTGATACTACGGTTCAAGGCCGGCACCACGCAGGACACTCTGTACCCTGGCCTGGCAGCCTTGACGCTCTCCATGCTCGATGAGGGTAGCCAAGCCTACACGGCCGCCCAGCAGGCTGAGCACCTGGAGCGCCTGGGCGCGGTCATGGAAAAACAAGTACGTCTGGAACATGCGACGCTGCGCCTTCGCAGCCTTAGCCCCCCTTCTTTGCTCGACCCGGCCTTGGCGGTGTTCACCGACCTCGTGGCCCACCCAGTCTTCCACCCAATGGCCCTGACCAAGATCAAGCGCCAGTTGCTGCAAAACCATGCATCGCGCGAGCGGCTACCCATCCTCAGAGCACGTAGCGAAGTCTTCCGCCACCTGTTCAACGGGCATCCTTACGGCAACCCTCTGGGCAGCACCGCTCAAGGTATCGAGGCCATTACCCCTGAGGACTTGCGGGCATTCCACCAACGCGCCTACAGCGCCAGCAACCTTGAGATGGTCGTGGTAGGCGACCTTTCGCCTGGACAAGCCCAAGCCATCTCACAACAGATCAGCCAGGCCCTGCCGCAAGGCTGGTCGGCCACTGAACTACCGGCGGCCCCATCAGCTCCCAGCGCGACGATAGCCGTCGAGCAGGCTGGTGCCAGCAGTGCGATCCTGCTGGCACTGCCAATGAACGTACCCGCCAACGATCCGGAGTTTCTGGCCCTGACCTTGGCAAGTGCTGTTCTGGGAGAGGGCCTCGAGTCGCGCTTGATGGTGGAGTTGCGCCAACGACGCGGCCTGACCTACGGCGTGCACACGCATGTATTGCCATTGAGTGCAGGCGGCCTGTTCACCGTGGAATGGGAGGTTGCGCCCCAGCATGTGCAGGGCACGCAGGCACTGGTAGAAACCCTGCTACAGGCGTTCATCGACGAAGGGCCCACCCAGCTGGAGCTGCAACTGGCACGCAAACAGCTGGAAGGGCAGTTGCTGCGAGGGATCGCGCAGAACAGGCAACTGGCAACACTGCTGACGGAAGTAACCCATCAACGGCAACCTGCCGATCATCTCGACACGTACAGCGCCCGTATTGCCGAACTTACCCCGGCAGATGTCCGAGCCGTCATGCAGCGCCGGCTGGCCCTGAGCCGCAAGGTGCTTGTCAGTGTCGGACCAGGCGTTCAGCAACAGCCGCTGCCAGCCCCCGACCAATAGCGCAGGTATTGTGGCGCTGTTTCATGGCAAGCTAGCAGGGCACATCATGAGCCACCCAGCATGCCCAGCCACAACGCCACATTCCGTCCGGCCATCGGCCTATCCAATCCCCACCTGCAGACCCTGTGGGGGCCGCTCTGGCGCAAGCTGCCTGAGCTGCAGCGTGACCGAGAGCGGCTGTGGCTGGCCGACGGCGACTTCATCGACCTGGACTGGCACGGCCCGCACCAACCCCATGCGCCACTGGTCATTGTGCTGCATGGGCTGACCGGCTCGTCTCACTCGCCCTACGTGAAAGGCTTGCAGCAAGCGCTGCAAGATCGCGGCTGGGCCAGTGTGGCCGTGAACTGGCGGGGTTGTTCAGGCGAGCCCAACCTGTTGCCGCGCAGCTACCATTCCGGCGCCAGCGAAGACCTGGCGGAAATTGTCAGCCATCTTCGCGCCCAGCGCCCGCTGGCGCCGCTGTATGCAGTGGGTTATTCGCTGGGTGGCAATGTACTGTTGAAATACCTGGGAGAGAGCGGCGTCGCCAGCCAACTGGAGGCAGCGGCTGCAGTTTCGGTGCCCTTTCGCCTGGACCACTGTGCCGACCGTATCGGCCAAGGGTTCTCCAAGGTGTATCAGGCGCATTTCATGCGCGAGATGCTGGCGTATGTTCAGCTCAAGCAGCGGCACTTCCACGCCCGGGGCCAGCATGAACAGCTGGCGACACTGGAACGCTTGGGCCAACTCACCAATTTGCGCACATTCTGGGACTTCGACGGTAAAGTCACTGCACCGCTCAATGGCTTTCGCGATGCGCACGACTACTATCGCCGCTCATCGAGCCACTTCTTCCTTGGCCAGAACCGCACACCTACGCTGATCATCCATTCCAGCGATGACCCGTTCGTGTCCAGCCACAGCCTGCCGACGGCCCGTGAACTGTCACCACAAACCCGCTTCGAACTGCATGACCGCGGTGGGCATGTGGGATTTGTCGATGGTAGCCTGCGAAATCCGGGGTACTACCTGGAACGACGGATTCCGCAGTGGCTGGTGGACGGTAGCTAGCCCGCGAATTGGTAAAGGCTGCGCGCCCCCTGTGGGAGCGGGCATGCCCGCGAACACCGGCATTGCCGGTGCCACCCACCGCGGGGGTTCAACCCGGTCTGCTTACTCGCCGGTGGCCACAGCATGCTGCGGGTTGTTGATCCACTCACTCCACGACCCCGCATACAGCTTGCCCAGCGGGTACCCCGCCAGCGCCAGCGCAAACAGGTTATGGCAAGCGGTTACCCCAGACCCACAATAAGACACCAACTGCTCCGGCGCCCGTCCAGCCAGCTTTTCGGCAAAACGCTGCTTTAGCTCATCCGCCGGCAGAAAACGCCCGTCATCCCCCAGGTTGTCGGTAAACGCCGCGCACTGGGCACCGGGAATATGCCCCGCCACCGGGTCGATCGGTTCCACTTCACCACGAAAACGTGGCAAGGCACGCGCATCGATCAAGGTCAGGTCTGTGCTACCAAGGCGCTTGCCCAGATGGTCGGCATCGATCAGCAGCTTCGCGTCAGGTTCACCACTGAAAGTGCCCTCACGTTTGGGCGGCGGGTCCAGGCTCAACGGCAGGTGCGCCGCGTGCCAGGCCTTCAGGCCACCGTCGAGAATCGCCACACCACTGCGCTTGCCCAGCCAGACCAGTAGCCACCAGGCGCGGGCGGCAAAGGCGCCGGGGCCGTCGTCGTACAGCACCACCTCGCTGTCGTTGTTCAGGCCCCACTCTCGCAGGCGCTCGACCAGCCGCTGCGGATCGGGCAATGGGTGGCGCCCGGTGCGCCCCTTGCTCACCGGCCCGCTGAGATCCCGGTCCAGGTCGGCAAAATGCGCCCCCTCAATATGCCCCAGGGCATAGCTGCGCTGGCCATAGTCCACATCCTCGAGGGCAAAGCGGCAGTCGAGGATCACCAACTTGGGCGAGCCCAGACGTTCGGCCAACTGCTGCGGGGTGATCAATTGCGCAAGGGGCATGACAATCTCCTGATCGATGGCACGAGAGCCTTGGGCTAGAGCTCCAGGGCCTGGTTGAACGGTACATGGAATTCCTGACACAGCGCGTCTACGGCAGTACGGGCATTGTCGGTGACGAAGCCGAGCTCCAGCACCAGCACCTGATAGACGCCGCGCTTGAAGGCTTCTTCACCCAAGTGCGCAGAATGTTCACGCGTGGTGCTGAGAAAACGTACCCATGATGTCAGCACGATCCAGGCGTTGATGGTCAGTGACTCGATCTGCGCCGGCACCATGGCCAGGATGCCAGCCTCGACGAAGCCGCGGTAGATCGCCTGGCCCTGGCGCAGGCAGCGCTCGGAAAAACGCCGGTAACGGGCGGCCAGTTCGGCATCGCTGTCCAGCAGATGCTCCAGGTCACGGTGCAGGAAGCGGTAGTTCCACATCGCCGCCAGCAAGGCCTTGAGGTAGAAGCGCTTGTCTTCCACGGTTGCCGCGCGGCCCTGCGGCGGGCGCAGAAAACTGTCCACCAGCGCTTCGTACTGGCTGAACAACAGGGCAATGATCGCCTGCTTGTTGGGGAAGTGGTAATACAGATTGCCGGGCGAGATTTCCATGTGCGCGGCAATGTGGTTGGTACTGACGCTGCGTTCGCCCTGCTGGTTGAACAGCTCCAGGCTGTTCTGCACGATGCGCTCTCGGGTCTTCATGCGCGGGGCCATGCTCGCTCCCAGTCTGCGGGCCTTCATCAAAGGTTTATCTTACGGCGTATTACAGATGGAATGCACCGTTGAACGGCATGTAAAAATTCGCACCATGGTACAAATTAGAGTATAGGCTCTAGGCAACCCCGGCCCGGACTCGACACCACCATGAACTCGCCCAGTGCCTTGCCCCCTCTGCAATTCGACCTCGACCTCGCAACGACGTTCGCGGCCCAGCGCCAGGCCTTTGCCGGTAACCCGCTGCCACCAGCGGCGCAGCGGCGCCAGTGGCTGAAAAGCCTGCGTGAAGCCTTGCTGAGCAGCCAGGCAGGACTGATCGAAGCCATCAGCCAGGATTTTGCCGGGCGCAGCGCCGATGAGACCTTGCTGGCCGAACTACTACCGTCGGTGCAGGGCCTGCGCCACGCCGAAAAGCACTTGCAAAGCTGGATGCGCACCCGCCGACGCCGCGTCGGCCTGGCGTTCCAGCCGGCCAGCGCACAGGTGCGCTATCAACCCTTGGGCGTGGTCGGCATCATGGTGCCGTGGAACTACCCGCTGTTCCTCGCCATCGGCCCGTTGACCTGCGCCCTGGCCGCCGGCAACCGGGTCATGCTCAAGCTTAGCGAGGCCACGCCCGCGACTGGCCTGGCCCTACAGCAACTGCTCGAGCGTGTGTTCCCCACAGACCTGGTCAGCGTTGTGCTCGGTGAGGTCGAGGTGGGCCAGGCCTTCGCCCGCCTGCCGTTCGATCACCTGCTGTTCACCGGTGCCACCAGCGTGGGCCGCCAGGTGATGCAGGCTGCCGCACACAACCTGACCCCGGTCACCCTGGAGCTGGGTGGCAAATCCCCCGCTATTGTTTCTGACGATGTGCCGCTGGACAGCGCCGCCGAGCGCATCGCCTTCGGCAAGACCCTCAACGCCGGCCAAACCTGCGTCGCCCCCGACTACGTACTGGTGCCGCGCGAACGGCTGCCCGCCTTCAGCGACGCCTACCAGCGCGCCGTGCACCGACTGTACCCGCGCATCGCCGACAACCCCGACTACACCGCCATCATCAACCCGCGCCAGTTGCAGCGCTTGCAGCACCTGCTGGACGATGCCCGCGCCAAAGGCGCGCAAGTACTCGACTTGTACCCAGGCGAAGCCCCTCAGGGCCGGCGCCTGCCACCACACTTGCTGCTGGACGTGAACGACAGCATGCAGGTGATGCAGGACGAAATCTTCGGCCCGCTATTGCCGTTAGTGCCTTATGACGGCCTCGACCAGGCCTTGGCCTACATCAACCAGCGCCCACGCCCACTGGCGCTGTACTTCTTTGGCTATGACCGCCACACCCAGGAGCATGTGCTGCGTCACACCCACTCCGGCGGTGTGTGCCTGAACGACACCTTGCTGCATGTTGCCCAGGACGATCTACCCTTCGGCGGCATCGGCCCTTCAGGCATGGGCCACTACCATGGTCATGACGGCTTCCTCACCTTCAGCAAGGCCAAGGCAGTACTTGCCAAACAACGCTTCAACGCCGCACGGCTGATCTACCCGCCTTATGGCAAAGCCTTGCAGCGCTTGGTCTACAAACTGTTCATCCGCTGAGGATCGCACCATGCACCGCCGCGACCTGCTGCGTTTCAGCCTCGGCGCCAGTGCTTTTCTGGCGGGTGCCAGCCTGGTGGGGTGCAGCGTGCAAACCGCCGCGACCGGCTATCAGGTACTCCGTGACGACGACCTGCCCCTGCTGCGTGCGCTGATCCCGGTGGTCCTGGCCGGTACACAGGCCACCGATGCGCCGGTGTTGCGCAGCCTCGACAACAAGCTGGCGGCGTTGTCGCCGGAAATGCTCAAGCTCACCCGGCAATTATTCGACGTGCTCAGCCTGCCGCTGACTCGCGGCCCGCTGACCGGCGTCTGGGGCAGTTGGGGCCAAGCTTGCGCCACGCAGGTCACGGCGTTCCTGCAGCGTTGGCAGGACAGCTCGCTGAACCTGCTACGCATGGGGCACGCCTCGTTGCTGCAACTGCTGCAAATGGCCTGGTACGAACGCCCTGAATCCTGGGCAGACTGCGGTTACCCGGGCCCACCGAAAATCTGAAAACAACAAGAGCATCGCCAATGCCTGTCCCCGACCCGTTTCGCCAAGGCCTCGAACGCGGCTGGATCACCCACGACGCCTCGCGCCTGGAGCACGACCTGTTTCTGGAGGCCGACATTGCCGTGATCGGCAGTGGTGCCGGCGGCGCCACCAGCGCGCAGATGCTCAGCGCTGCCGGTTTCAAAGTACTGCTGATCGAAGAAGGCCCCCTGAAAACCAGTAGCGATTTCCACCTGCTGGAGAGTGAAGCCTACGCAAGCCTGTACCAGGAAGGCCTGGGACGCATGAGCAAGGATGGCGCCATTACCATCCTGCAGGGCCGCGCCGTGGGTGGCACCACGCTGGTGAACTGGACCTCGAGCTTTCGTACCCCGCCGCAAACCCTGGCGCACTGGGCGTCGGTCCATGGCGTGAACGGTTTGGGCGAGGATGAACTGCGCCCCTGGTTCGAGCGCATGGAGCAGGAACTGGGCATCAGCCCTTGGGCCTTGCCGCCGAATGCCAACAACGAGGTGCTGCGCCGGGGCTGCGAACAGCTGGGTTACCGCTGGGGGGTGATCCCGCGCAATGTGCGCGGCTGCTGGAACCTGGGCTACTGCGGCATGGGCTGCCCGGTGAATGCCAAACAATCGATGCTGGTGACCCGTATACCTGCCACCCTCGAGCAAGGCGGCGAACTGCTGTATCTGGCGCGGGCCGAGCGCTTCGCTCACAACGGCGAACGCATTCAGAGCCTGACATGCCAGGCCCTGGACGCCCAGGGCATACACCCTACCGGCAGGCAGGTCAGCGTGCAGGCTCGCCATTACCTCCTGGCCGGCGGCGGTATCAACAGCCCGGCCCTGCTGCTGCGCTCTGCCGCGCCCGACCCGCATGGTCGCCTGGGCAAGCGAACCTTCCTGCACCTGGTCAACTTCAGTGCGGCACGCTTCAGCGAGCGTATCGACCCCTACTATGGCGCCCCGCAGTCGATCTACAGCGACCATTTCCAGTGGCAAGGCGGCGCAGACGGTCCGGTTGGCTACAAGCTGGAAGTACCGCCGCTGCACCCGGCCCTGGCCAGCACCCTGCTGGGCGGGCACGGCCACGAGAGTGCCCAGCGCATGGCCGAGCTGCCCCATACCCATGTGATGCTGGCGCTGCTACGCGATGGTTTTCACCCCGAAAGCCAGGGCGGGTCCGTGGAGCTGCGCGGCGATGGTTCACCCGTGCTCGATTATCCGGTCACCGACTACCTGCGTGACGGCTTGCGGCGCGCCTACCGCAGCATGGCACACGTCCAGTTTGCCGCTGGCGCCACCCAGGTAACCCCGGTGCACAGCGACGCCAGCGCCGCCTCTAGCCTGGAACAGGCCCTGACCATGATCGACAAACTGCGCCTGGAGCCCTTCCGCACGCGCTTGGGCAGCGCCCATGTGATGGGCGGCTGCGCCCTCGGCGAAGACCCGCGCCACGCGGTGTGCGACAGCCTGGGCCGCCATCACCAGCTGGAAAACCTGTCGATTCACGACGGTTCACTGTTCCCCACCAGCATCGGCGCCAACCCGCAATTGTCGGTGTATGCCATCAGCGCCAGGCTCAGCGAAGCACTGGTCAGCCGCCTGGCACACAGCGCATGACAACGAACATGGCCCCTGTCTATAGTGCCATCAGTCGGCCGCATGACTTGGCCGGGGCGCCGTCGCTGCGCTACCATCCGACTCCCCAACGCACTCCAGCCAGGATGACGCGATGAACCGAGTGTTGTACCCGGGTACTTTCGACCCCATTACCAAAGGCCATGGCGATCTGGTCGAGCGCGCTTCGCGGCTATTCGACCACGTGATCATCGCGGTGGCGGCCAGCCCCAAGAAAAACCCTTTGTTCCCCCTGGAGCAACGGGTTGAGCTCGCCCGTGAGGTCACCAAGCACCTGCCCAATGTCGAAGTCATCGGCTTCTCTTCCCTGTTGGCGCATTTCGCCAAGGAACAGGGCGCCAACGTCTTCCTGCGTGGCCTGCGTGCGGTGTCCGACTTCGAGTACGAGTTCCAGCTGGCGAACATGAACCGGCAACTGGCCCCCGACGTCGAGAGCCTGTTCCTGACGCCGTCGGAGCGTTATTCGTTCATTTCCTCGACCCTGGTCCGGGAGATTGCGGCGCTGGGCGGTGATATCAGCAAGTTCGTCCACCCGGTGGTGGCCGACGCACTGACTGAACGCTTCAAGAAGCAAGCCTGACGCCTGATTGTCGCGCCCGCGTGCACTGCGGGCGCGAATGCGGCACAATTGTGCCCATTGCGTTGAACATGCCCGGGCTGTGAGCCCCGGCCGGAGTCCCCATGTCCCTGATCATCACCGACGATTGCATCAATTGCGACGTCTGCGAACCCGAGTGCCCGAACGAGGCTATCTCCCAAGGCGAAGAGATCTACGTGATCGACCCTAACCTGTGCACCCAGTGCGTAGGCCATTACGACGAGCCGCAGTGCCAGCAGGTCTGCCCGGTCGACTGCATCCCGCTGGATGAAGCGCACCCGGAAACCGAAGAACAGCTGATGGCCAAGTATCGTCGGATCACTGGCAAGGGCTGATCACTGCCCTTCCCTGCACGGTCCCTGTGGGAGCGGGCATGCCCGCGAACACCGGCGCAGCCGGTGCCATTCATCGCGTCGCCTGTTTCGCGGGCTTGCCCGCTCCCACAGTTACCGCGCCAACGTTCAGGTTTCGCTTCAACAGGTTCGCAGCGAACGTTTCATCGTTGGCAGCGCGGGCAGTACACGCTCGCCCTCTGACCCAGCTTCACTTCGCGCAACTCAGTGCCGCATACCTTGCACGGCTGCCCGCCACGCCCGTACACAAACAGTTCCTGCTGGAAGTAGCCCGGCTGCCCATCGCCACCGATGAAGTCACGCAGGGTTGTACCGCCCTGCTCAATCGCCGCCGCCAGCACCCGTTTGATCTCGATCGCCAGTTTCAGGTAGCGCGCCCGGGAAATCCCACCCGCCTCCCGGCGTGGGTCGATACCGGCGGCAAACAACGCCTCGGTGGCGTAGATGTTGCCCACCCCTACCACCACCGCGTTGTCCATGATGAACGGCTTGACCGCCATCGACCGCCCGCGGGACAGCTGGAACAGCCGTTCACCATCGAACAGGTCGGTCAGCGGCTCAGGCCCCAGGCGCAGCAGTAACTCATGGTTCAGAGGGTCCAGGCTCCACAGCATGGCACCAAAGCGGCGAGGGTCGGTGTAACGCAGCATCAGCCCAGACTCCAGCTCGATGTCGACATGCTCATGCTTGGCCGCCGGCAAGCCCAACTCGACCAGCCGCAAGTTGCCCGACATGCCCAAGTGGCTGATCAGCGTCCCCACTTCGGCATTGATCAACAGGTACTTGGCGCGTCGCTCCACGCTGACGATGCGCTGCCCCGACAGGCGCACATCGAGGTCTTCCGGGATCGGCCAGCGCAGCCGCCGGTCGCGAACCACCACACGGCTGACCCGCTGGCCTTCCAGGTGTGGCGCAATACCGCGTCGGGTGGTTTCTACTTCTGGCAATTCCGGCATGTGTCAGTGTCCGCCCAACTCGCGAATGTTCTGCTTGAGGTTTTCGAAATCGTATTCCGACAAACCAATGTAATCGAGCACCAAGGGGCCCACCACATTCCATTCGTGGTCCACCGCCTGGTTGCCCAGCACCCGGTAGGACGCGCAGATATGCTCAGCCATCTTCAGCACAGCCAGCAGGTTTTTCAGCTGGCTCTGGGTATTGCGCGAGGTATCGTCGCGGAACACGGCCAAGGCATTGTGGTGGTTGGCGATGGCCGCACTGAGGTGCTCGGGCAAGCGCCAGGATTTGGCTGTGAAGTAGCCGACCACTGAATGGTTGGTGTTGAACGTGCGGTTTTCGGTATCGACCACGCGTGTTTCTTCGTCGGCCTTGGCGTATGCCTCTTCCAGCACGTCCATGTAATTGGGGAAGCGCTTGAGCATCAACGGCACGCCACAGTCATGGAAGAGGCCAAGGGTATAGGCCTCGTCCGCCGCCTGTATGCCGGTACGCTTGGCCAGCGTCAGGCAGGTCATCGCGACGTCCTGGGCGGTATCCCAGAAGCGGTTGAGGGTAACGATGGTCTCGTCACTCATCTCGCCCTTGATCGACTGGGCGTTGATCAGGTTGATGATCGAACGGCTCCCCAGCAGGTTCACCGCACGCTGGATCGAACCGATCTTGTTGGACAACCCGAAGTGCGGAGAGTTGACCAGCTTGAGCAAGGCGCCGGAGAGGCCCGGGTCCTGGGAAATCAGCTTGGCGATGGTTTCCAGGTCTGGGTCAGGCATGTACTGCTCGAACTGCAGATCGACCATGATCTGCGGTTGAGGCGGGATGGTGATGCCTTGCAAGGCTTGCTGGATCTGTTCGGCGCTGAGTTCTTGGGACATACGTGCACACTCGTTTAGGACGCGGCATTTTAACCCTCTAAGCGCTCCCAGTTACCACACCTCTAAAGGCGAAAGCACAGCAGACACGCTATAATCCCGCTCTTTTTCCCGGAGCGACGTCATGTCCCTGCCCAGCCTTCGCCTCAAAGCCAATGCCGACCGCCGCCTGCGCGCCGGCCACCTGTGGGTCTACAGCAACGAAGTCGATGTCAGCGCGACCCCTTTGCAAGGCTTCCAGGCGGGTCAGCAGGCCATTCTCGAGGCAGCCAACGGCAAGCCGCTGGGCATCGTCGCGCTGAGTCCGAACAACCTGATCTGCGCCCGCCTGCTGTCACGCGACATCAAGCTGCCGCTGGACAAGTCGCTGCTGGTACACCGCCTGAACGTCGCCCTGTCGCTGCGCAAGCGCCTGTTCGACCAGCCGTGCTACCGCCTGGTCTACGGTGACTCCGACCTGCTCCCGGGCCTGGTGGTCGACCGCTTCTTCGATATCCTCGTGGTGCAGCTGGCCTCGGCCACCATGGAAGCGCACAAGGATGATGTGATCGCCGCACTGGTGCAGGTGCTCAAGCCCAGCGGCATCCTGTTCAAGAACGATTCGGCCGCGCGCGACGCCGAAGGCCTGCAGCGCTATGTCGAGACCGTCTACGGCGAAGTGCCGGACTGGGTGCCGCTGGAAGAGAACGGCGTCAAGTTCGAAGCTCCGGTGCGCGAAGGCCAGAAGACGGGCTGGTTCTACGACCACCGCATGAACCGCGCCCGCCTGGCACCGTACGTGAAGGGCAAGCGTGTACTCGACCTGTTCAGCTACATCGGCGGCTGGGGCGTGCAGGCCGGTGCCTTTGGCGCCAGCGAAGTGTTCTGTGTCGATGCCTCGGGTTTTGCCCTGGACGGCGTGGAGCGTAACGCTGCACTGAACGGCATCAGCGAGAAGCTGACCTGCATCGAAGGCGACGTGTTCGAAGCCCTGCGCGAGCTCAAGGCGGCCGAAGAACGCTTCGACGTGATCATTGCCGACCCACCTGCCTTCATCAAGCGCAAGAAGGACCTGAAAAACGGCGAAGCGGCCTACCGCCGCCTGAACGAACAGGCCATGCGCATGTTGAACAAAGACGGCATCCTCGTCAGCGCCTCGTGTTCAATGCACCTGCCCGAGGACGACCTGAACAACATCCTGCTCACCAGTGCCCGCCACCTGGACCGCAACATGCAGCTGCTTGAGCGAGGCGGTCAGGGCCCGGATCACCCGGTACACCCGGCCATCGCCGAAACCCGCTACATCAAAAGCATCACCTGCCGGTTACTGCCAAACAGCTGATATCTGCCAAAAAGGGCCGCCCAGCGGCCCTTTCCTGCCGCAATCCCCCCGCCAACCATCCACATCTGCATTCCCTCACCGCGCCAGCGGTGTAGAATCGGCCTATTCATCGCCAGTCATCCCCGGCGGGTTTATGAGCTCTGGTCAAGCACGCGGCGATCCCGCGCGGTCTTGGCCCCATCCGTGCCAGTGGCAACCGGCCTGCGGCGCAAAGGACAAGAGAAGCTCACTCCCCTATTTGTGACCTGATTAAGCCGCCAGGAGTGTTTCATGCCTGATTATCGTTCCAAGACTTCCACCCAAGGCCGCAACATGGCCGGCGCCCGTGCCCTGTGGCGCGCCACCGGGATGAAGGACGAAGACTTCAAGAAACCGATCATCGCCATCGCCAACTCGTTCACCCAGTTCGTCCCGGGCCATGTGCACCTGAAGGACCTGGGCCAGCTGGTGGCCCGCGAAATCGAACGCGCCGGTGGCGTGGCCAAGGAATTCAACACCATCGCGGTCGATGACGGCATCGCCATGGGCCACGACGGCATGCTGTACTCGCTGCCAAGCCGCGAAATCATTGCCGACGCGGTGGAATACATGGTCAATGCGCACTGCGCCGACGCCATCGTCTGTATCTCCAACTGCGACAAGATCACCCCCGGCATGCTGATGGCCGCCCTGCGCCTGAACATCCCGGTGATCTTCGTTTCCGGCGGCCCGATGGAAGCCGGCAAGACCAAGCTGGCCAGCCACGGCCTGGACCTGGTCGATGCCATGGTCATCGCGGCCGACTCCACGGCCTCCGACGAAAAAGTCGCCGAATACGAGCGCAGCGCCTGCCCGACCTGCGGTTCGTGCTCCGGCATGTTCACCGCCAACTCGATGAACTGCCTGACCGAAGCCCTGGGCCTGGCCCTGCCGGGCAACGGTTCGACCCTGGCCACCCACTCCGACCGCGAGCAGCTGTTCCTCACGGCCGGCCGCACCATCGTCGAGCTGTGCAAGCGCTACTACGGCGAGAATGACGAGTCGGTCCTGCCACGCAGCATCGCCAACTTCAAAGCGTTCGAAAACGCCATGATGCTGGACATCGCCATGGGCGGCTCAACCAACACCATCCTGCACCTGCTGGCCGCAGCACAGGAAGGTGAAGTGGCGTTCGACCTGCGCGACATCGACCGCCTGTCACGCAAAGTGCCGCAGCTGTGCAAAGTGGCGCCAAACATCCAGAAGTACCACATGGAAGACGTCCACCGCGCCGGCGGCATCTTCAGCATCCTCGGTTCGCTGGCCCGTGGTGGCCTGCTGCACACCGACCTGCCGACCGTGCACAGCCGCAGCATGGAAGAAGCCATCGCCAAATGGGACATCACCCAGACCGATGACGAAGCCGTGCACACCTTCTTCAAGGCTGGCCCTGCCGGTATCCCGACCCAGACCGCATTCAGCCAGTCGACCCGTTGGGAAACCCTCGACGACGACCGTGAAAACGGCTGTATCCGCAGCTTTGAACACGCCTACTCGCAAGAGGGCGGCCTGGCCGTGCTGTACGGCAACATCGCGCTGGATGGCTGCGTGGTCAAAACCGCCGGTGTCGACGAATCGATCCACGTGTTCGAGGGCACCGCGAAGATCTTCGAAAGCCAGGACAGCGCCGTGCGCGGCATCCTCGCCGACGAGGTGAAAGCCGGCGACATCGTGATCATCCGCTACGAAGGCCCGAAAGGCGGCCCGGGCATGCAAGAAATGCTCTACCCGACCTCGTACCTCAAGTCCAAAGGCCTGGGCAAGGCCTGCGCCCTGCTCACCGACGGTCGCTTCTCGGGCGGTACCTCGGGCCTGTCGATCGGCCACGCCTCGCCAGAGGCCGCGGCGGGCGGCGCCATCGGCCTGGTGCGCGACGGCGACAAGGTACTGATCGACATCCCTAACCGTTCGATCAACCTGCTGGTCAGCGATGAAGAGCTGGCGGAACGCCGTGTCGAGCAGGACAAGAAGGGCTGGAAGCCAGCCGAGGTCCGTCCACGCAAGGTAACCACGGCGCTCAAGGCCTATGCCCTGCTGGCCACCAGTGCCGACAAGGGTGCGGTGCGTAACAAGGCAATGCTCGAAGGGCTGTAAGGGCTTTTCTGGCATTGGCACAACCGGCGTCTCGTACGCCGGTTTTTTTTGCCGGTGGATAAAGGCTGGATCAAAGCTCACCCTTCGCGACACATTGGCGTAATTGCGCCAGCAGCAGGGCAGCCGAGCGCTTCGGTGTCGCCGCCGACGTCAGCACGAACTGCGCTTGAGGCAAGGCTGGCAACGTCGACACCTCCACCAGGCCGGCAGCCAGAGCAGACGATCGCGTGACAGGCGTTACCCCAAGCCCGCCACTTACGGCGGTCATCAGCCCGCCGACACTTGGGCTCTGGCAAACGATGCGCCATTGCCGCCCGGCGCGTACCAAGGCCTCGATAGCTGCGGCCCGATAAGGGCATTGATCAGAAAATACCGCCAAGGGCACAGGCGTGGTGACCTCATCGCTGCCCAGCGCAATCGGCCCTCTCGCCCACACCAATGGTTCGGACCAAAGCACCTCGCCACGTTCTTCATCGCTGCAGCGGCTGCCCAAGACGATATCCAGCCCACCCGAGTGGACGAGCGAGAGCAACTCCCCAGTCAGACCGACGGTCAGGGACACCTCTGCATCGGGATGTGCCACCGAAAAACGACGCATGCAGTCGATGATCGGGGCTTTCACCATTTCCTCGCTCAACCCCACATACACCGTGCCTGACACCCGCCGACCTGCCCCAAGGCTTGCGCGGGCATCATCGTGCAGCGCCAGGATGGTGCGGGCATAGCCTGCCAACCGAGCGCCTGCGGGTGTCAGGCTGACCGAGCGGGTCGTACGCTCCAGCAATTTTTGTCCGGCTTCGCGTTCAAGCCGCCGAATATGAGCGCTGATCGCCGACTGCGTTAGGTGCAGCCTCTGCGCAGCACGGGTGAAACCACCGGTGTCGGCAACGGCAAGCAAGCTCCGCAAAAGCACAGTATCGAACACAGATTCATCACCTATCTCACTCAATATCGCGAGCATACGTCATTTCTATAATGAATCGCCCTGAATCAGACTGACCACCGAACGCCTGGGCGCTCAAGCGCCGGGCAAGGCTTATCAACACTACTTGGGAGAAGCCCCGTGGTTGAACGTATCTTGTATGTCTGCGCCTCACCCAGAGGAGAGCGGTCCGTTTCCGCTCAGATTACCGACGTGTTCCTGGCGGCATTGGCCGAGCGCAAAGCGGTAGAAATCGATCACTTGAATCCTTGGGAATGCGACCTGCCTGAGGTAGATGGCGCCTTGCTCGCGGCGAAGTACGCGGGGCTTGCCGATGCCCCGCTGTCAACCGCACAGGCAGCTGCATGGGACCGGATCAAGGCCCTCGCTCAACGGTTCCACCGGGCGGATACCTTGGTGTTCAGCGTACCGTTGTGGAATTTCGGCATTCCGTACAAGCTCAAGCACCTGATCGACGCAATTTCGCACAAAGATGTGCTGTTCACCTTCGATGAACACGGGTTGAACGGCATGCTTGGCGGGCGTCGAGCGGTTGCCATCTACACCCGTGGTTTGGGCTACGGGCCCGCCTCACAGACACCCGACCAGTATTTTGGCCTGGAAAAAACCTTCATTGACACATGGTTTCGCTTCGTTGGGATTAACCAGGCGCACAGTTTAGTGGTCGAACAGACCCTCGGCGCTGAGGGCGCCAGGATCCGTGAACGTGCCATTGAACAAGTGACCCTGCTAGCGCAGACCATTGACCAGAAAGCGGCCCAGACCCTCATTGTGGGCCGCGATGGTTGATATTCCCGTTACTGGATCTGCTCCGGCGTGACGATCACCCAGTTCTTGTCGGCCGTCACCGGCAACCCTTCCTTGGCCTGTGCCGCCGCATTTTTGGCAATCATCCCGTTGAGCTGGTCCATGTACTTGGCCTTGCGGTTTATCCACAGGTGGATACCGCCTTTGCCCACATCCACCCCGTGGAACTGCATGTAGCCATCGCTGGTCGGCGTGTCGCCGCCCACCAGCACCGGTTTCTTCCACTCATCGATGTAGGTAAGGATCGCCGCCTGCTTGCCCGCCATCCAGGTGGCCGGGGTCCACAGGTAAGGGGTCAGCTCCAGGCCCTCGTTAGCCTTGGCATCGTATTGCCCGGCGCTGATCTGCTTGCGCGCAGTGGTCAGCTGGCCGCTGGCGCGGTCCTTGAGCAGCAGGCTCACGCCAATCACGTTCTGGGGCTTCACGTTGTATCCATACTTGGGGTCCGAGGCGACCATGCGCACCAGCTCTTCGGAGGCCGCCGAAATCACATAAACCTCGATGCCATTCTCCATCAGCTTGTTGTACAGCTCGGCCTGGCCCTTGAAGACCTTGGGCGGCTGAACCTCGATGGCCTTGACCTGGTCGCCTTCGTAATAGGTGCTGGGGATCGGCTTGGTCGAAGCCATCAGCTCATCCACCTGCACCTTCAGCTCCTGCAAGGTAAAGCCCGAGAACACCTGGGCTACCCACGGGTAGCAGACCATGTCATCGATTTCACACAGCCGGTAGTAATAACTGAACAGGCTTTCCTTGTGCTCGGCAGTGTCCTTGAACGGCATCAGCTTCAACGAAGGGTCGAGCTTGTCGCGGCTTAGCAGGCCCTTGTTTTCCATAAACGGAAGCAAGGCTTCTTCCAGGTCATAGCGATAACTGGTGTTGTCCATGTCAAACACCGCGTAGTTACCCTTGTTGGCATTGGCGGCGATCATGGTGTCGAGCTGTTTGGCCGCGTCGGCAGGCCAGTGTTTGAGCTCCGTGGCGAAGGTTTCGATACTGAACAGCAGGGACAGGCCGATGGCGGCGGCTTTCACAGCGACTTTCATGTACGAATCTCCTGAAATGACCCAGAAACGCTAGTGCAACAATCCCCACTGCAAGCCCCCGATAACGACCTCCAGGCAGCTGCAAACGCCTTGTTCATTGCAATCTGCGACATCCCGTTATTCCATAAACGACTATGTAAATTCCATTTGGGTATAAATTCGTTTGTTTTCAGGCTGTTAGCATTTCCGTTCGCAATCGCTCACAGAGGCGATGCCACTTCTGCTTTTTTCTGCTGGAGCTTCAATGAACCTGCCGCTGTCACTCAACCTGCTGGCGTTCCTGGCCCTGTTGCTGGGTCTGGCACAAACCCGCCGCACCGACTGGAGCCTGGCCAAGAAGGTACTGCTTGGCCTGGTGCTGGGCGTGGTCTTCGGCCTTGTGCTGCACACGATCTATGGCGCTGGCCACCCCGTGCTCAAGGCAACCATCGCGTGGCTCGACCTGGTCGGCAACGGCTATGTCGGCCTGTTGCAGATGATCGTCATGCCGCTGATCTTCGCCTCGATCCTCAGTGCCGTGGCACGTTTGCACAATGCCTCTTCACTGGGCCGCATCAGCGCGCTTAGCATCGGCACCCTGCTGCTGACCACGGCCATTGCCGCCCTGATCGGCATTGTGTTGACCAACCTGTTCGGCCTCAGCGCCGAGGGCCTGGTGGCCGGCGCCCAGGAAAGCGCACGCATGCAGGTTATCCACAGTGACTACGCGGGCAAGGTCGCCGACCTCAACATCCCTCAACTGCTGCTGTCGTTCATCCCCAGCAACCCGGTAGGCGACCTGGCGCGGGCCAAGCCGACCTCGATCATCAGCGTGGTGATCTTTGCGGTGTTCCTCGGCCTGGCCGCGCTGCAGTTGATCAAGGACGACGCCGAGAAGGGCGAGCGCGCCCTGTCGGCCATCGACACCCTGCAGGCCTGGGTGATGCGTCTGGTGCGCGTGGTGATGAAGCTGACCCCCTATGGCGTGCTGGCGTTGATGACCAAAGTCGTGGCCAGCTCCAACACGGAGGACATCCTCAAGCTGGGCAGCTTCGTGGTGGTGTCGTACCTGGGCCTGGGGTTGATGTTCGTGGTGCATGGCATCATCCTCGCCGCCACCGGTGTGAGCCCGCTGCGCTTCTTCCGCAAGGTGTGGCCGGTGCTGACCTTCGCCTTCACCAGCCGCTCCAGCGCCGCCAGCATTCCGCTGAACATCGAGGCACAAACCCGCCGTCTGGGCGTGCCGCAATCGATCGCTAGCTTCAGCGCATCGTTCGGCACCACCATTGGCCAGAACGGCTGCGCCGGGCTCTATCCTGCCATGCTGGCGGTGATGGTCGCGCCAGCGGTAGGCATCGACACCTTCGACCCGCTGTGGATCGCCACCCTGGTGGCCATCGTCACGCTGAGCTCTGCAGGGGTTGCCGGCGTGGGCGGCGGTGCCACCTTTGCCGCGCTGATCGTGCTGCCAGCCATGGGCTTGCCGGTGGAACTGGTGGCGTTGCTGATTTCGGTGGAGCCGCTGATCGACATGGGCCGTACGGCGTTGAACGTGAACGGTTCGATGACGGCGGGCGTTGTCACCAGCCAGCTGTTGAAAGAGACTGACAAGGAAGTGCTGGCCGGTGATGAACATGCCGAGCTGAGCCACACCTGACAGATCGCCGGGGCGCATTGCGCCCCTTTCGCGACAAGACCGCTCGTGTCTTGCTCAAAACCTGAACCCCTGCGCCCCCGTAGGAGCGGGTTCACCCGCGAAAGGGCCAGGCCTGCTGGCCAATTTTCACCCGCCGTTCACCGTTGCCGCCGCTATCGTATTCGCGGGTAAACCCGCTCCTACAGGGTGGTGGACACACATTGGTGATTGGCCGCAGGCTGCTGTAGGAGCGGGTTCACCCGCGAAGGGCTGCAAAGCAGCCCCCAACAATCTCAACCCTTATCCCAAACCTCGAAGTGATACACCGGCTTACCTTCCTCAGCCTGTGCCTCGCTAGAAGTCAGCCTCCACTGCCCTTCATCAAACGCCGGGAACCACGCATCCCCCTCTGGCGCCAACTCAACCCGCGTCAGGTACATACGGCTGACCAGCCCCTTCTCCAGCGCCTGCCCATACAGCTGCGCGCCCCCAATCAGCATCAGCTCACCGACGCCCTGCTCGCGCGCCCACTGCTCGGCCCGCACCAACGCCTCTTCAAGCGAGGCGAACACCTCGGCACCCGCCAGTTCAAGCCCCGGCTGGCGGCTGACCACGATGTTCAGCCGCCCAGGCAGCGGCCGCCCCAGCGAGTCCCAGGTCTTGCGCCCCATGATGATCGGCTTGCCCAGGGTGGTGGCCTTGAAGTATTTGAAGTCCCCCGGCAAATGCCAGGGCATGGAGTTGTCGATGCCGATCACGCGGTTCTCGGCATAAGCCGCGATCAGGCTGAGGGGGAGTGATGTATTCATGCCGGCGAGGATAGCACCGGGCGTGTGGGTTATGCTTCTGCCTTGACCTGTGCAATGGAAGACCTTGTGACTGCACCCACGCCACTGGACAAGCGCTGGCTCACCGAAGCGGTACGCCTGCGCGAAGAACATGCCGGCCCGCTGGAAGACCAGGAAGCCAACCGTTACGCCCGCCAGATAGGTGGCGACCTGGCCACGCGCATCGAAACACGTGCGCTGTTCCTGGCCGAGCGCGATGACATGACCGGCGCCCTGCGCCATTGGAAGCAGGGCGCGCGCCTGGCGCTGCTGGCCCTGCTGCTGCTGGCCGTGCTCAGCGGCGCAGGCCTGGGGCTGGCCGCCCTCGGTGACGGGCAGCGCCCGGTGAATGTGTTCTGGGCGCTGGGCAGCCTGCTCGGGCTGAACCTGCTGATGCTGCTGGGCTGGGCCATGGGTTTTGCCCTGAGCGGCGAGCATGGCGCAGGGCTGGGCCGCTTGTGGCTATGGCTAAGCGAACGCTTTGCCCGCGATGCCAAGGCCGCGCACCTGGCGCCAGCGCTGCTGGTGCTGCTGCAACGTCAACGCCTCAACCGGTGGCTGCTCGGCCTGTTGGTACACGGTCTGTGGCTGCTGGCGATGCTCACCGCGCTAGGCATGCTGCTGGCCTTGCTGGCGACCCGACGCTATGGCTTTGTCTGGGAAACCACCTTGCTCGCCGCCGAGCCGTTCATTCACCTGACCCAAGCACTGGGCGCCCTGCCCTCGTTGCTAGACTTCGCCGTGCCCGACGAAACCATGATCCGCGCCAGCGGCGACAGCCTGCCGGCCCTGGACATGGCACGCCAGGCCTGGGCCAGCTGGCTGCTCGGCGTGGTGCTGGTATACGGCCTGCTGCCCCGCCTGCTGCTGGCCGGGCTATGCCTGTGGCGCTGGCGCCAGGGCCGTGAACGCCTGACGCTGGACCTGGGCCTGCCCGGCTACGCGCAACTGCGCGAGGCACTGATGCCGCGCAGCGAGCGCATCGGCGTGCAGGATGCTGCCCCGCAAGCCTTGCCACAGTTTGCCGCCGGGCAGCTGGAAAGCGGCAGCAGCGGTGCCCTGCTGGTGGGCCTGGAGCTGGACGACCAGCGCCCTTGGCCACCGGCCCTGCCCAAAAGCGTGACCGATGCCGGCGTGCTCGACAGCCGCGAATCACGCAACCGGTTGTTGGAGCAGCTCAGCCGCTTCCCACCGGCACGCCTGGCCATCGCCTGCGACCCACGCCGCTCGCCGGACCGCGGCAGCTTGGCGCTGCTCGCCGAACTGGCGCGCAATGCCGGCGCAACCCGTATCTGGCTGCTGCAGGCTGCACCGGGCCAGCCCCTCGATGCCGAGCGCCTGGGCGATTGGCACGAAGCCCTTGACCGCTTTGGCCTGCAACATGCCGACACCTCACCGCTGACCTGGTTGGAGCATGGCCATGACTGAGCCACTGAAACTGGCCGTGGTCGGCCATACCAATGTTGGCAAAACCTCGCTACTGCGCACCCTGACCCGCGACGTCGGTTTTGGCGAAGTGTCCCACCGCCCCAGCACTACCCGCCATGTGGAAGGTGCGCGGCTGTCTGTGGACGGTGAACCCTTGCTGGAGCTGTACGACACGCCCGGCCTGGAAGATGCCATCGCCCTGCTCGACTACCTTGAACGTCTGGAGCGCCCGGGCGAGCGCCTGGACGGCCCGGCCCGGCTGGAGCGCTTTCTGCAGGGCAGCGAAGCGCGCCAACGTTTCGAGCAGGAGGCCAAGGTATTGCGCCAATTGCTGGCCAGTAATGCCGGGCTGTATGTGATTGATGCGCGCGAGCCGGTGCTGGCCAAGTACCGCGACGAACTGGAAGTACTGGCCAACTGCGGCAAGCCGTTGCTGCCGGTGCTCAACTTCGTCGCCAGCAGCCAGCACCGTGAGCCGGAATGGCGTGAAGCCCTTGCCCGGCTTGGGCTTCACGCATTGGTCCGGTTCGACAGCGTGGCCCCGCCAGAGGATGGCGAGCGCCGTTTGTACGAAAGCCTGGCGCTGCTGCTGGAAAACGCCCGCCCGGCGCTGCAACGGCTGATCGACGACCAGCAGGCACAGCGTTTGGCACGCCGGCACAGCGGCAAGCGCCTGATTGCCGAACTGCTGCTCGATTGCGCTGCATGCCGGCGCAGTGTCGAGGCCGAATCGGCGGCAGAAGCCCGGGCCATCGCGGCGCTGCGTCAGGACATTCGCCAACGTGAACAACGCTGCGTCGAAGCCTTGCTCAAGCTGTATGCCTTCCGCCGCGAGGATGCCCATGCCAGCGACCTGCCATTGCTGGACGGCCGCTGGGGCGATGATTTGTTCAATCCAGAGACGTTGAAACTGCTGGGCGTGCGCCTGGGTAGTGGCGTGGCGGCGGGGGCGGCAGCGGGGGCCGGGGTCGATTTGCTGGTTGGTGGCCTTACCCTCGGCGCAGCGGCGCTGGCCGGGGCGATTGCCGGTGGCGCGCTGCAGACGGCGCGCAACTATGGGTCACGGTTGATGGGCAAGCTCAAGGGCAAGCGCGAGCTGACCGTGGACGACACTGTATTGCGTTTGCTGGCCTTGCGTCAGCAGCAGTTGATGGTGGCGCTGGATAACCGCGGGCATGCGGCGCAGGACAGCATTCGCCTGGGCGAGCTGGATGAAAAGGCCTGGCGCGAGGGCAAGTTGCCGGAGGCGTTGGTCAAAGCGCGGGCGCACCCGCAGTGGTCCACCCTGAATCCCGGGGCGAAGCTGAATCAGGCTGAGCGGCAGGAGCAGTTGGAGGCGCTGGTTTCACAGATTTGAGCCAGCAGGGCCGGCCTCTTCGCGGGTTTACCCGCGAATACGGTAGCGGCGGCAACGGTGAACGGCGGGTGGAAATTGGCCAGCAGGGCCGGCCCTTTCGCGGGTAAACCCGCTCCTACGGGCGG
>NZ_JBAMDI010000110.1:0-37477 GCF_036961695.1 Pseudomonas sp. CGJS7
GCCGCTGGCTCACGACCTGGTCGTGACCCTGAGCAACAACGCTCAGGTCACCATCAAGGCCGGCGAAACCAGCGCGCCGTACACCCACGCTGCGCAGGGCGATGACGTTTACAACGATGCTGGCCAGATCAGCCTGGGCATCAACTCGGCGGTAGACGCCACTGGTGCGACCTTCGAGAACCTGCAACTGGGCGGTGCGGCTACCGTTCAAGTGACCGACACCACCGACGAAGTAGTGGCCAAGTTGACCGCGACCCCGTCGGTGACCGAAGGCGGTGAGATCACCTACACCATCACGCTGACCAACAAAGACGGCCTGCCAATCAACAACCACAGTGCATTGACCTTCACGCTGAGCGACGGCAAAACCGTCATCACCGTGCCTGCCAACGGCACCGTGGGCACTGCCACCGTGACTGCCCCGGACAACGTCTACGTCGGTACCAACGACCCTGTCGTGATGTCGATCGCAACCGTTGGAGGCGCGGATGTCGGCAAGTTCGAGCAACTGACGCTGGACAAGACCCCGGTCAGCACTACCGTGACCGACGAGCCTGGCACCCCAGGCAACCCGGGCGGCAGCAACGAAGGCGACCTGGTCAAGGTCACCATCACCGCCGACCAGACCTCGGTGGCCGAGAACGTCAAACCGACGTTCACCGTGCACGTCAACCAGCCGCTGGCCCACGACCTGGTCGTGACCCTGAGCAACAACGCTCAGGTCACCATCAAGGCTGGCGAGACTAGCGCGCCGTACACCCACGCTGCGCAAGGCGATGACGTCTACAACGACGCGGGCCAGATCAGCCTGGGCATCAACTCGGCGGTGGATGTAGACGGTCGTACCTTCGAAAACCTGGAGTTGGGCGGTGCTGCGAAGGTGGATGTCACCGACACCACCGACGAAGTTGTGGCGAAGCTGACCGCGACCCCTTCGGTCACCGAAGGCGGCGAGATCACCTACACCATCACGCTGACCAACAAAGACGGCCTGCCAATCAACAACCACAGTGCATTGACCTTCACCCTGAGCGACGGCAAAACCGTCATCACCGTGCCGGCTAATGGCACCGTGGGTACTGCCACTGTCACAGCCCCGGACAACGTCTACGTCGGCACCAACGATCCTGTCGTGAAGTCGATCGCTACCGTTGGCGGCGCGGGCGTTGGCAAGTTCGAACAGCTGACACTGGACAAGACCCCGGTCAGCACCGCCGTGACCGATGAACCAGGTTCGGGAACTCCAGGCACCGGCAACAAGGGCGACGTCACCACCGTCGGTATTTCCGGCACGACTTCTCTGACCGAGGGTGAAACCGGCCAGTACACCCTGACGCTGAGCAACGCGTCCAAGTCCGAAGTCACTATCACCCTTAGCTACAGCGGTACCGCCAACAACGGTGAGGACTTCACCGGTATCGCGACCGTGAAGATTCCGGCCAACAGCACAGGCACGACGTTCAACATCGCTACCCTCAACGACAAACTGGTCGAAGGTACCGAGAACTTCGTCGTGAAGATCGAAACCGCCACGGGTGGTAACTTCGAGAACCTGCAGGTCGATAGCAGCAAATCGAGCGTGACGACCACCATTCTCGACAATGACCACCTGCCGGTTTCGCCTGGCGGCGCGGTATTTGGCGTGGAGGACACCGATTACGTGTTTGCCTGGAGTGATTTCAAAGTCACTGATGCCGATGGCAACACTAACCTGTCCGTGACCATTACCTCGCTCCCAGCCGCCGGCAACTTGCAGTTCTTCAACGGTACTGCATGGGTAAATGTGGCCGTTGGCCAGGTGGTCAGCCAGGCTGATATCACTGCCAAGAACCTGAAGTTCGTTCCGGCCCTCAACCAGTCGGGTACGGACAACTACGGTGGTAATGGCATGGGTAACCAGAAGGCTGACTACGCCCAGTTCAAGTTCAAGCCGAACGATGGCACCAACCTGGGCAGCGAAGTGACCATGAAGGTCGATATCAGCCCGGTTGCCGATAAACCGACCCTGAGCTTCGGCAGTGCCGATATCGAGTCCAAAGGGCTGACCAAGGAAGTCTGGACCAGCCTCAAAGGCCTGGGTACTGGCGGCAACGGCATTACCGGCGAGGATCTGAAGACGGTCTTTGCCAACTCCGGCAGCGCGAACTCCAGCAGCACCACTACCAACGTGCAGTCCGATGGCAGCGTCACCGCTGGCACCGGTTCGAAAACGTCGGGCCTGATCTACCTGGAAGCCGGCAAGGTCTATACCTTCAGTGGTTCGGCCGACGACAGCTTCGTGGTCACCATCGGTGGCAAGACTGTAGTCACAGCCACCTGGGGAGCCGGTGGCGGGGTTTCGGGTACCTTTACCCCGAATACCAGCGGCTACTACCCGATCGAGGTCTACCATGCCAACCAGTCCGGCCCAGGCAGCTATGACCTGAACATCCAGGTAGGCTCCGGTGCCGTTACCGACCTGAGCAGCTCGAACGTCAAGATGTACCAGAACGTTACCGAGATGGCGAACGCAGGCCTGGGTGTGTCCGACCTGCACACCGTGAATGGTCAGAGCTACTACGACGGCTACAAGCTCAACGAAGGGCCTGAGGGTGGCTCGGTGAAACTGGTCGGTATTTCCACCGCCCTGACCGACACTGACGGCTCCGAAAGCCTGAACGTGACACTCAGCGGTATCCCGAAAGGTACCGTGTTGAGCGATGGTGCAGGCCACACGGTCACGGTAGGTACTGCCCCGGTCGATGTGACAGGCTGGAAACTCAGCAGCCTGACGCTGACCCCGCCGGCCTATTACAAAGGCTCGTTCGACATCACGGTTACCTCGACTGCCACCGAAAGCCTGGGTGGCTCGGCCATCACCACCGGCAATATCCCGGTGACGGTGTACGGCGCGACCTACAAGGCCAGTGTGGGTACCTCGGGCAATGACACGCTGACCGGTAGTGAAGGCAACGACATCTTCGTCGCTGACGTATCCGGGCTGAACGTGGTTCAGGGCAAGAACTACAACATCGCCTTCATGGTCGATAGCTCGGGCAGTATGAGCGACAAGTCGATTGCCGACGCCAAGACGCAGTTGGCCTCGGTGTTCAACACGCTCAAGGCCAGCCTGGGCTCGGACACCTCGGGTACCGTAAACATCTTCCTGGTCGACTTCGATACCCAGGTAAACAAGAACGTGGCAGTGAACCTTGCCGACCCGGATGCTTTGAGCAAGTTGCAGGCGGTATTGAACTCGATGGTGGGCGGCTACTACGGTGGCGGTACCAACTATGAAGACGCGTTCAAGACCACGTCCAACTTCTTCAACAGCACCATGGCCACCAGCAACAAAGGTGCGGAGAACCTGACTTACTTCATTACCGACGGTAAGCCAACCTACTATCAGAGCAATGAGTCCACCAACCCTAGCCTGTGGAAGAATGGCAAGAGCCTGGACGATGTAGTCAACGTCAACAATTACAAGATGGGTGACACGTTCAGCGCCTGGGCCGACGCGACTCACAAGGTCGAGATCAGCAGCAGTGGTGTGGTCAAAGTGCTGACTTATACCGAGAACCGCCGAGGTGAGTTGGTGCTCGACTCCACCAAGACGGTCGGCACCCTTCACGCACAGGGTGATGGTACCTATGAACTCTCCAGCCTGGACGGTACCGGCTACGCGGATTACTGGAACTACGTCTACTCGGCCGCAGGTTCTACTGAAAGTTTCGCAGTATTGGGCGGCACCAATGGCTTGAGCAAAGTCCAGGCTATCGGCCTGAACAGCGATGTCACGCTGAACGATCTGAAACCTTACGACAGTGCCGGCAAGCCACAGACCAATATCGACCCGTCCGATTTGGCCAAGGCGATTCTCGGTCACTCCGAAGCAACGGTGCCAGGTGCCGACACCATCGATAGTGGTAACGGCAACGACATCATCTTCGGTGACCTGATCACCCTCAACGGTGTCGTCAGCGAGGGCTACCAGGCCCTGCAGACGTACGTTGCCCAGAAGAGCGGTGTTGAAGTCAGTGCTGTCACTACCAGCAATGTTCACCAGTACATCACCGAGCACTACACCGAGTTCGATATCTCCGGTGCCAAGGACGGCAACGACATCCTGTCGGGCGGCAATGGCAATGACATCCTCTTCGGCCAAGGTGGTAGCGACACGCTGAATGGTGGCAAAGGTAACGACATCCTGCTGGGCGGTACTGGCAATGACACCCTGATCGGTGGCCAGGGCGACGATATCCTGATCGGTGGCAGCGGTGCCGACACCTTCGTGTGGAAGGCTGGCGACGTCGGTAACGACGTGATCAAGGACTTCAACAAGGCCGAGGGTGACCGTATCGATCTGAAGGACCTGCTGCAGGGTGAGAAGGGCAGCACCATCGACAACTACCTGAAGCTCACCACGGTGGAGGGTACGACCACGTTGCAAGTCAGCAGCGAAGGCAAGCTCAACGCCGAAGGTGGTATCGCCAACGCCGACGTGACCATCAAGCTGGAAGGCGTCAACTGGTCCAACCAGACGATCAACTCGTTGATCAGCGGTGCCGATCCGACCATCATCATCCACAACAAGGACAGCTGACAGACCACCGGGGCCGCACAGCGGCCCCGGCTCTTTCCTGCCACCCGCCAACAGCGCATACTCTGGCGCCGGGCCTGCGCGCCCGGCGATCTTTGCCTATGCTGCTGTCTACCAACAAGGAAACAACGTGACGAGGGACATCGCCATGTTCTACGTGCAACGCAACGCCGCCGGCCAGTTGCTGCGGGTGGAAGCAGCCGCGTTTGATCAGTTCACCGAAATGCTCCCTTCAGACCATGCCGATATCCAGGAATGGTTTGCCGATGACGTCGTGGAGAACAGCCTCAACCAGCTGAAACAAAGCGACCTGGACATGATCCGCGTGCTCGAGGACCTGATCGACGTGCTGACCGCCAAGGGCGTGTTCAAGATCACCGACCTGCCCGCCGGCGCGCAGGCCAAGCTGCTCAACCGTTCCACAGCGCGCAAGGCGCTCAGCAGCCTCAATAACCTGATTGACGAAGAAGAGCAGGGCGGGCTGATCTGACTGCAGGGCGCCCCCGCGACAGTGATATTGTTATTCCTTAATGGTATTTAAATTATTGGCTTTATGACTTTATAGTCGCTTTCACTGCGTACCCGTCGACCAATCGATGCGCCGCACGACTTGAACCCACACGGGAAATCCCCGTGCGTTTCTGATCGTTGCGCGCCATTGAGGTCGCGCATTGCGTGGGAGTGAAAAATGTCAGCCGCCTTGAACGCCTTGTCGTCCATCGACAGCGCCCAGCCGCAAGTTTTTGAAGTTCGCCCCTTCTCGGGTGCCGTCGGCGCCGAGATCATAGGCCTGGACCTGGCCAAACCGGTCAGCGCCGAGGATTTCACCCGTATCCATCGCGCCCACCTCGACCACCATGTGCTGGTGTTCCGCGACCAGCGTATCAACCCGGAACAGCAGATCGCCTTCAGCCGCCGCTTCGGTGAGTTACAGATCCATGTGCTCAAGCAGTTCCTGCTGACTGGCCACCCCGAGATCCTGATCGTTTCCAACATCATCGAAAATGGCCAGAACATCGGCCTGGGTGATGCCGGCAAATTCTGGCACTCGGACCTGTCGTACAAAGAGCTGCCAAGCCTCGGTTCCATGCTGCATGCCCAGGAACTGCCCAGTGAAGGCGGTGACACCCTGTTCGCCGACATGCATAAAGCCTGGGACGCTGTACCTGACACCCTGCGCAAAGTGGTCGAGGGCCGCAGTGCCGCTCACTCCTATACCGCCCGTTACGCTGAAACCAAATTCGAAGGCAACTGGCGCCCGGCCCTGACTGCCGAGCAACTGGCGCAGGTAAAGGAGGTCATTCACCTGGTAGTCCGCACCCACCCGGAAAACGGCCGCAAGGCGCTGTTTGTCAGTGAAGGCTTCACCACCCGTATCGTCGGCCTGCCTGATGATGAAAGCCGCGACGTGCTGCAGCAGCTGTATGCCCTTAGCGTGCTGGAGCAGAACATTTATCGCCACCAGTGGCAGCCCCATGACCTGGTGTTCTGGGACAACCGCTCGCTGATCCACTTGGCCACCGGCTGCCCCGCGCACCTGCGGCGCAAGCTGTACCGCACCACCATCCAGGGCGATGCCCCGTTCTGACGACTGAGGAAACCATCATGCGCAAATCCATCAGCCGCCTGGCGGCAAGCATCGGCCTGGGCGCAAGCCTGGTCGTCGGCAGCCTAGCCGCCCCCGCCGTGGCCCAGGCCGAAGGCAAGATCCGTATTGCCGAACAGTTCGGCATCGTCTACCTGCTGCTGAACGTGGTGCGTGACCAGCACCTGATTGAGAAACACGGCAAGGAGCAGGGCATCGACATCGAAGTCGATTGGGCGCAGCTGTCGGGTGGCTCGGCCGTCAACGATGCATTGTTGTCCGGTTCGGTGGACATCGCCGGCGCTGGTGTCGGACCGCTGTTGACCGTCTGGGACCGCACCAAGGGCCGGCAGAACGTGAAGGCCGTGGCTTCGCTGGGCAACTTCCCGTACTACCTGGTCAGCAGCAACCCCAACGTGAAGACCATCGCCGACATCTCCGACAAAGACCGTATCGCCGTTCCGGCGGTGGGTGTTTCGGTGCAGTCGCGCTTCCTGCAGTACGCCGCTGCCCAGCAGTGGGGCGACAAGGAATACAACCGCCTCGACAAATACACCTTGGCCGTGCCGCACCCGGACGCCACCGCCGCACTGTTGGCGGGCGGCACCGAGCTGAATGGGCACTTCTCCAACCCGCCGTTCCAGGACCAGGTGCTGGCCAACAAGGACGTGCACGTGGTGCTCAACAGCTACGACCTGCTCGGCCCCAACTCGCCGACCTTGCTGTTTGCTACCGAGAAGTTCCGCAAGGACAACCCCAAGACCTACAAGGCCTTCGTCGATGCCCTGGCCGAAGCCGCAGACTTCGCCCAGAAAGACAAGGCCGCTGCCGCCGACACCTATATCCGCGTAACCAAGGCCAAGATCGACCGCGACGCGCTGATCAAGCTGATCGACAACCCGCAGTACGAATTCACCGTCACGCCCAAGAACACCTACAAGCTGGCCGATTTTCTCTATCGGGTAGGCGCCATCAAGCACAAGCCGCAATCGTGGAAGGACTACTTCTTCCAGGATGAACGCCCGCTGCAGGGGAGCTGACCGATCATGACCGCCCCATTGCCAGGCCACACGGCCAGCAACCTGAGCCGTGTTGCAACGCCGCCTTTGCTCAAGGTGGATAACCTCAGCCTCGAATACCGTACCGCGCAACGCGTGGTGCGGGCCACCCATCAGGTCAGCTTCGAAGTCGACCGCGCTGATCGTTTTGTACTGCTCGGCCCCTCCGGCTGTGGCAAGTCCACCCTGCTCAAAGCCGTTGCCGGTTTTATTCAGCCGCAAGAGGGCCAGATTCTGCTGCAGGGCCAGACAGTTCGTGGCCCAGGCCCCGACCGCATCGTGGTGTTCCAGGAGTTCGACCAGTTGCCGCCGTGGAAAACGGTGAAGCAGAACGTCATCTTTCCGCTGCTGGTGTCTGGCCAACTCAAGCGTGCGGAGGCGGAGGAACGGGCACTGCATTATCTGGAGAAGGTCGGTCTGGCCGCCTTTGCCGATGCTTATCCACACACGTTGTCCGGTGGTATGAAGGCACGTGTGGCAATTGCCCGGGCCTTGGCCACCCAGCCCAAGATCCTGTTGATGGATGAGCCGTTCGCCGCCCTGGATGCGCTGACCCGGCGCAAGATGCAGGAAGAGCTGTTGCTGCTGTGGGAGGAAGTGCGGTTCACCCTGTTGTTCGTCACCCACTCCATCGAAGAAGCACTGGTGGTTGGCAACCGTATCCTGCTGTTGTCGCCGCACCCGGGGCGGGTGCGCGCCGAGGTGCATAGCCATCAATACGACCTGGGCAGCCTGGGTGGCAGCGACTTCCAGGCCAGTGCCCGGCGTATCCACCGTTTGCTGTTCGATGAAGCCGATATCCCGGAACAGCCTGACAACCTTGGGTTCAACGATATTCGTATCGCCTACTGACAGGAGCCTCAGCCATGACCACTACACCTGTACGCCAGGAATACGAGGTGCAGCTGGAGCCCCTGCTCAGTGTGCCTGTAGAACGACAACTCCCCTTGGCCCAACGCCTGTGGCAGCAAGGCTGGTTGAGAAAGGCGGTCATATTGCTGGTGATCGCTGTGCTATGGGAAGCCGTTGCCCGCTACCAGGACAATGACCTGCTGCTGCCAAGCTTTCTGCAAACCGCCACGGCGCTATGGGACGGCATGATCAGTGGCGAACTGCCCGCCAAGGTCGGTGTTTCGCTGGTAATACTGCTCAAAGGCTATGTGCTGGGTATCGTCCTGGCCTTTGGCCTGACCAGCCTGGCGGTGTCGACCCAATTGGGCCGAGACTTACTGGGCACGCTGACCTCGATGTTCAACCCGTTGCCGGCCATTGCCCTGCTGCCGCTGGCCTTGCTGTGGTTCGGGCTGGGTGACAACAGCCTGATCTTCGTGCTGGTGCATTCGGTGCTATGGGCGTTGGCGCTGAATACCTATGCCGGCTTCCTCGGTGTGTCGGAGACGCTGCGCATGGCGGGCCGCAACTATGGTCTGAAGGGCCTGCGGCTGGTATTGCACATCCTCGTGCCCGCAGCCCTGCCGTCGATCCTGTCGGGGTTGAAGATCGGCTGGGCGTTTGCCTGGCGTACCCTTATAGCCGCTGAATTGGTGTTTGGTGCCAGCAGTGGCAAAGGCGGGTTGGGTTGGTACATCTTCCAGAACCGCAACGAACTGTATACCGACAAGGTCTTTGCCGGGTTGGCGGTGGTGATCCTGATCGGTCTGCTGGTGGAAGGACTGGTGTTCAATACGCTGGAGCGGTTGACTGTGCGGCGATGGGGGATGCAGCGCTAGCAGGTAAGCCAGTACCGGCCTCTTCGCGGCAGATTGACGCTAGAATCCGCGCCTGCGGGACCGTCCTCGAAAGAGGCGCGAGGCGCCGAACCGCCGCGAAAGACCCGGTACAGGCTACAAATTCTGGTACTGAGCTGCCGCATTGCTAAGAATCCTGCCAATCTCCTCCCGCAAGCCGGCAGGCTGCTCTACCACCACCCTGTCCCCATGGCTCAATAGCCACCAGCGTAGTGGCCAACCGTCACTTACCGTGCCGCGTAACCGATGCCCATGCTCCAGCGCCGTCAGTTGCATGTCGCTGCTCAATGGCGCATCCCGCAACTGCCGCGCCAGTGCATCGCTGACTCGTGCCACCAGCTCCACGCCCTCACCCTGCGATGGCTGCAACGCATCCCCTCGCAGATGTGTCAGCAAGTCGAAATTACCGCGCAATTCGCCGACGGCACTGGCCGACCAGTGCCAACCGAACGGAATGCTCTTGTCATTGCGTTCCAGCGGGAATATCAGCGAAAGCTCGTTGAGGTCACGCTCGACAGTGCGTTTGCTGACCGTGAACCCCACGTCACGCAGGCGCCAGACCAGCTCGGCGCTGGTTATGCCTGGGGAACGGCTGGGCAACTGGCGCAGCAGCGCCCACTGTCGGCTGAGGGTGGCGCGAGTGGTGGCGAACGGCAAAAGATAACGTCCTTGTCTAGGCTTGCCGCAATAGGATGGCGGCATGCGTGGGGCATGGCAATTGGCCACAGCCTGCTCAGATCAAGGAAGTCGCATTTGGTTGCCTCGTGCCGAATCGTTCGCGACAGGTTTTGACGTGACATCACGCAGAATCACGCCTCATCACAGCCGAAGGTTGGGGTTGTGCGTCGTTCAATGAGGATGAACATGTCTGTTGCCAGCAATATCCATTCGCTACTTGCCCGCCTTCTGCCCGAGCGGGTCATCGCCCCTCCTGCTCCTGCAGGAAGGCGACAGCGGCTGTTTTCCGGTGTGGGCTTGCCCAGCCAGCGGTCGCTGCTGGTCAACCGCCTGGATGAGGCCAACGACCTGCAGGCGGTGTATGTCGACCTGCGTCGCCAGGCATTGCAAGGCAGCGTGTCCGCATTGAACGACCTCGGCTGGATCTGGCTCAACGGCAAGTACTGGCGGGCCGATACCGTGCTGGCCGGGCACCTGTTGCGCATGGCAGCCCTGCAGGGCAATGCTGCTGCCTGGTTCAACCTTGGCCAGCAGCACTACTTCGGCAAAGGCATCGACCCTTCCTATGTGCAGGCGGCGGAGTGTTACCGGCAGGCCTTCGACCGCGGCATGCTGCATGCCGCCGCCGCACTGGGTGACCTGTATGAGGAGGAGGTGTGCGACGGTGACCTGGAGTGGCAGGTTGACCTGGTGCAAGCCTATCAGTGGTTCTTGCGTGGCGCCGAACAGGGCGAAGCGCGTTGTCGTTTTGAAGTGGGCTATCGGTTGATGCATGGGCTGCACGTAGAGGCCAACCTCAAGGCAGCGCTGTACTGGCTTGAGCTGGCGGCAGCGGCGGGGGTGGTACAAGCGGCAGAGGAGCTGGCGGTACATTTCAGCAGCCGTGATGCGGTGCGGTATCAGGAGTGGCGGGACCGGGCGGTGCAGATGGGCAGCACATTGGCCTTGACCATGAAGCTGGAAGACCAGATCCATCCCTGAGTATTTCTCTTCAGTGCTGACTGAAAAATGAACAACATTTAACCCAGGCTATCCGTCGCCCCCTGTTGACGACAGGGGGATGTCGGGGCGTATATTGATAGTTAGCAAACTATGAATATATTTGGTTCTCTTCATGTCCCTTGATTTCCTGCGCCTGCAAGTCAGCAGTGGCCTGGTAGTCGCTGCCCGCCACTGGCGGCGCATCTGTCATACCGCCTTGACCGGCTACGGCATTTCCGAGGCCTGCGCTGCGCCGCTGCTGATGATCGTGCGCCTGGGCGACGGCGTGCACCAGGTGGCTGTGGCCCAGGCCGCCGGCCTGGAAAGCCCGTCGCTGGTACGCCTGCTTGACCAATTGTGCAAAGCTGGCCTGGTGTGCCGCAGCGAGGACCCACTGGATCGCCGCGCCAAGGCACTGAGCCTGACTGCCGAAGGCCGTGCCCTGGCCGAAGCCATCGAAGCCGAACTGGTGCGCTTGCGCCGCGATGTGCTCGGCGGTATCGATCAGGCCGACCTGGAAGCTGCCTTGCGCGTGCTTCGTGCCTTCGAGGCTGCCGGCCTGGGCAGTGCAGGCGGGGTGGCATGAACGGCTTCTTCAGCTCCGTCCCTCCGGCCCGTGACTGGTTCTACGGCGTGCGTACCTTCGGCGCGTCCATGATTGCCCTGTACATTGCGTTGCTCATGCAACTGCCGCGCCCCTACTGGGCCATGGCGACGGTATACATCGTCTCCAGCCCCTTCGTCGGCCCGACCAGCTCCAAGGCGTTGTACCGTGCCGTCGGCACGTTGCTCGGCGCTGGCGGGGCAATCTTCCTGGTGCCGCCGCTGGTGCAGTCACCGTTGCTGCTGAGCATCGCCGTTGCCCTGTGGACCGGCACCTTGCTGTTCCTTTCGCTGAACCTGCGCACGGCCAACAACTACGTGCTGATGCTGGCCGGTTATACCCTGCCGATGATTGCCTTGGCCGTGGTGGATAATCCGCTGGCAGTGTTCGATGTGGCTTCTTCTCGTGCGCAGGAAATCTGTTTGGGAATTGTCTGCGCGGCAGTCGTCGGGGCTATCTTCTGGCCACGCCGGCTGGCGCCGGTGGTAGTCGGTGCCACCGGAAACTGGTTCACCGAGGCGATTCGCTACAGCGACACCTACCTGGCCCGCGATGCCAGCGCTGACAAGGTCGGCGGTATGCGCGGGGCGATGGTCACCACCTTCAACTCGCTGGAGCTGATGATCGGTCAGCTCGCCCACGAAGGTGCCGGCCCCCATACCCTGAAGAACGCCCGCGAGTTGCGCGGGCGGATGATCCATCTGCTGCCGGTGATCGACGCCCTTGACGATGCACTGGTTGCCCTGGAAGGCCGCGCCCCGGCCCAGTTCGCCCAGCTTCAACCCGTGCTGGAAGCCGCTCGTGAATGGCTCAAAGGCACCGCCGACAGCGCTTCGGTAGCGCACTGGGCCACGTTGCATGAGCAGATCGGCCGCTTGCAGCCCGCTACAGCCGCCCTCGACCAGCGCGCCGAGCTGCTGTTGTCCAACGCCCTGTACCGCCTGACCGAATGGGCCGACCTGTGGCAGGACTGCTGCACCCTGCAGCACGCCCTGCGTACCGATGATGCCAAGCCTTGGCGTGCGGTGTATCGCCACTGGCGGCTGGGCCGCCTGACAGCGTTTTTCGATCGTGGCCTGATGCTCTACTCGGTAGCCTCCACGGTCCTGGCGATCGTGGTCGCCTGCGGCCTGTGGATCGGCCTGGGCTGGAACGACGGCGCCAGTGCGGTAATCCTCGCGGCAGTTGCGTGCAGCTTCTTCGCCGCCATGGACGACCCGGCACCGCAGATCTACCGGTTCTTTTTCTGGACGCTGATGTCGGTCATCTTCTCCAGTCTGTACCTGTTTTTGGTACTGCCCAACCTGCACGACTTCCCGATGCTGGTGCTGGCCTTTGCCGTGCCGTTCATCTGCATAGGCACCCTGACCGTACAGCCGCGCTTCTACCTGGGCACCTTGCTGACCATCGTCAACACGTCGACCTTCATCAGCATCCAGGGTGCCTACGACGCCGACTTCTTTACCTTCCTCAACTCCAACCTTGCCGGCCCCGCGGGCCTTCTGTTCGCCTTTATCTGGACCCTGGTGATGCGCCCGTTCGGCGTGGAACTGGCGGCCAAGCGCATGACCCGCTTCGCCTGGCGCGACATCGTCGAAATGACCGAGCCTGCGACCTTGGCCGAACACCGCCAGGTTGGCGTACAGATGCTCGACCGCCTGATGCAGCACCTGCCACGTCTGTCGCAAACCGGCCAGGACAGTGGTGTGGCACTGCGCGACCTGCGCGTGGGGTTGAACCTGCTCGACCTGCTGGCGTACATGCCGCGCGCCGGCCAGCAGGCTCGCGAGCGCCTGAACACTGTGGTCGAGGAAGTCGGTGCGCACTACGCCGCCTGCCTGCGTGCTGGCGAACGCCTGCATGCCCCGGCCGCACTGCTGCGCAACATGGAACGCGCTCGCCTGGCGCTGAACCTGGATGAGCTGTACGAGCGCGGCGATGCCCGCACCCACCTGCTGCATGCCCTGAGTGGCCTGCGCCTGGCGCTGTTGCCGGGTGTGGAGGTGATGCTCGAGCCAGCTGAACAACCGCAACTGCCCCCCGGCCTCGACGGAGCACCCCTGTGATTGGTGAACTGGATATCAGCGGGGTGTTTCTGCCCACGCTGCTGGTGATGATGTTTGGCACCTACCTGCTGTTCCTGGGGGGGCACGCGGTGCTGGTGCGCCTGCATTTCTACCGCCTGGTCTGGCACCGGGCGTTATTCAACGTTGCCCTGTATGCCGTGCTGCTCGGCGCGGTGGACCACTTTTGTCGAAACCTGATGCTGCCATGAAAAAACCTTTGCTGACCTTGGGCCGTGTGGTCCTGACCTTGCTGGTAGTGACCTTCGCCGCCGTGCTCGTGTGGCAGATGGTGGTCTACTACATGTTTGCCCCCTGGACCCGAGACGGCCATATCCGCGCTGACGTGATCCAGATCGCCCCCGATGTGTCGGGATTGATCCAGAAGGTCGAGGTGCGCGACAACCAGACCGTCAAACGTGGCGACGTGCTGTTCACCATCGACCAGGACCGCTTCACCCTGGCCCTGCGTCAAGCCAAGGCAACCCTTGGCGAGCGCCAGGAGACCCTGGCCCAGGCTTCCCGCGAAGCGCAGCGCAACCGCAAGCTGGGCAATCTGGTGGCCGCCGAGCAACTGGAAGAAAGCCAGTCCCGCGAGGCCCGTGCCCGTTCGGCCGTCAGCGAGGCGCAAGTGGCGGTAGATACTGCCCAGCTCAACCTTGACCGCTCGGTGGTGCGCAGCCCGGTAGACGGCTACCTCAACGACCGCGCGCCGCGTAACCACGAGTTCGTCACCGCTGGCCGCCCGGTGCTGTCGGTGGTCGACAGTGCCTCCTACCACGTCGACGGCTACTTCGAGGAAACCAAGCTGGGGGGTATCCATATTGGTGACGCCGTGGATATCCGCGTGATGGGCGACAACACCCGCCTGCGTGGCCATGTGCAGAGCTTCGCCGCTGGCATCGAAGACCGCGACCGCAGCAGTGGCGCCAACTTGCTGCCCAACGTCAACCCGGCGTTCAGCTGGGTACGCCTGGCCCAGCGCATTCCGGTGCGCATCGCCTTTGACGAAGTGCCGCAAGACTTCCGCATGATCGCCGGGCGTACTGCGACGGTGTCGATCATCGAGGGCCAGCGCCCATGAAACAGCTGATCCTGGCTGGCCTGTGCCTGTCGCTGGGGGCCTGCATGATGGTGGGGCCCGACTATGAGGTGCCTGGGGATGCGGCCGTGCAACGCAATGACCTGAACGGCCCGCTGCGCCAGGATGCCGACAGCGTCGTGTCGGCGCCGGTCCCCGAGGACTGGTGGCAGCTGTATCAGGATCAGCGGCTGAACGAGCTGGTGCGTCAGGCGCTGAGTGCCAACACCGAACTGCGTGTGGCGGCAGCCAACATCGCCAAAGCTCGCGCTCAGGTGGAGGTGGCTGAATCGCAAGGCGGCTTCAACGGTGGCGTCAAACTCGGCGCTCAGCGCTTGCAGGAGTCGGGCGAAGCCTTCCTGCAGCCTGAGAAGGTGCCGGTAGCCAACATCGGTGAGGCCATCATCAGTGCCTCGTACCAGTTCGACCTGTGGGGCACCTTCAAGCGTGGTACCGAGGCTGCCAAGGCAAATGCCGACGCGGTGCAGGCCGCTGCAGACACTGCCCGCATCACGCTTGTGGCGGACGTGGTCAAGGCATATACCCAGGTGTGCTCGGCCAATGAGGAATACCACATTGCCCGCGAGTCCCTCGATTTGCAGGAGCAAAGCGTGAAACTCAACCAGCGCCTGCGCGATGCTGGGCGTGGCGATGAAACCCAGGTCACCCGCTCGCAGACCCAGTTCAAATCCTTGCGTGCCGAACTGCCACGCTTCAAGGCCGAACGCGAGACGGGCATGTACACCCTGGCCGCACTGCTGGCCAAGCCGGTCGACCAGTTGCCTGCCGGTACCGCCGATTGTGCCGAGTTGCCGCACCTGAACCAGCTGGTTCCTGTGGGCGATGGTGCGGCCTTGCTCAAGCGCCGCCCCGACGTGCGCCAGGCCGAACGCCAGCTGGCTGCCGCCACCGCCTATATTGGCGTGGCTACCGGCGCGTTGTACCCGGATATCAGCATTGGCGCCCAGGTTGGCACCATCGGCATCCTGGAGAACCTTGGCGAGCCTTCGACCAACCGCTGGGGCTTTGGCCCGCAGATCAGCTGGAGCATCCCCACCAACGGCACCCGTGCCCGCATTCGCATGGCCGAGGCCTCGACCCAGGCGGCCCTGGCGCACTTCGATGGCGTGGTGCTGAACGCCATTCGCGAGACCCAGACCCGGCTGGCACAGTACAGCGCCTTGCTCGATCGGCGCGATGCGCTGGCCGAGGCGGAGAAGTCGGCGAAGGAAGCCGCGGACCAGACGCACCGGTATTACCAGGCAGGGCGTGAGTCGTTCCTGGCGGATTTGCAGGCGACGCGAACCTACACCGATATGCGTGCGCAGTTGGCTGCAGCCAATAGTCAAGTGGCGCAGGGGCAAATTGCCGTGTTCCTGGCGTTGGGTGGGGGTTGGAAGGGCACGGCCAAGCCCTGATGCGATCCTTGAGGGCTGGTCCGCTATGCCCTCCACTTCATCTGATTTGTAGCAAGATTTTTCATGAAATCTGCCCAGCACCCTTGAGTGAAGCAAAGTGGAAGTGAACAATGTTCTCTTTCGCATTTCCTTCGAGACTGGCCATGAAAACCCGTTCCCGTCTGCTTGCCTGGCTGCCGGCTGCATTGCTCGGCCCGGTGCTGGCGCTGTGCAGCACCTTGGCGCTGGCCGAGTCCCCCGCCGAGGCTGCCAAAGCCCAGCACTTGCTGGACTACATTGGCGCCGACTACCCGCCGACCGTGCAGGACGGCAAGGTGATCGACGAGGGCGAATACCGCGAGCAACAGGAGTTCAGCGCGGTATTGGCTGACCTGGTCAAAGGCCTGCCCGCAAATACTGAACAAGCGGCTTTGGAACAGGGCGTCCAAGCGCTGCGCCAGGCCATCGACCAGCGTCAGGAAGGTACTGCGGTCGCCAAGCAGGCCCGGCAGCTGGGTGCGCGACTGGCGGTGGCCTACGAGGTCAGCCAGGCCCCGGTGATTACCCCGGACCCCGCCCGCGGCGCTGCGCTGTACGCACAGAACTGCTCGATCTGCCACGGCGCCACCGGCGCCGGCGATGGCCCGGCTGGCGTGGGCCTGGAGCCTGCACCTGCCAACCTGCGCGATGTCTCGCGCCTGGACCAGTTAAGCCTGTTCGACCTCTATAACACCCTGGCCCTGGGTATAGACGGCACCGAAATGCCGTCGTTTGCCGACCAGCTGGACGACCGCCAGCGCTGGGACGTGGCCGCGTACATCGCCAGCTTCACCGCCAAGCCGGAAGCGGGCAAGGGTGACAAGACCTGGAACCTCGCCGACCTGGCCCGCCAAACGCCGGCCGAAGTCGCCGTCAACGAAGGCACTGCGGCCGTCGAGGCATTCCGCGCCCAGCGTGCCCAGCCGCCGCAGGTAAAGCGCGGGCCGGCGCAATTGCTCGAATACACTGCCAGCACTCTGGACAAGAGCCTGGCGGCCTACCGCGCAGGCGACCACGATCAGGCCTATGACCTGTCGGTGGCGGCCTACCTGGAAGGTTTCGAGCTGGTGGAAAACTCGCTGGACAACATCGACACTCAGGCGCGCAAGGACACCGAAAAATCACTGATGGCCTACCGTCAGTCCCTGCAGGACGGCCTGCCCGTGGAGCAGGCCGAACAGCGTCTGGCCGACGCCAAAACCAAGCTCGAGCAGGCGGCCAAGCTGCTGGGCAGCGATGGCCTGAGCTGGACGCTGAGCTATATCTCCGGTTTGCTGATCCTGCTGCGTGAAGGCCTCGAGGCGATTCTGGTGCTGGCGGCGATCCTGGCATTCCTGCGCAATACCGGGCAGCAGTCGGCAGTACGCAGCGTCAACATCGGCTGGGGCCTGGCGCTGGTTGCCGGCTTCGCCACCTGGGCGCTGGCGGCCTATGTGATCGATGTGGGGGGCGCTCAGCGCGAGCTGCTGGAAGGCTGCACGGCGCTGTTCGCCGCGGTAATGGTGCTGTGGCTTGGCGTGTGGATGCATGATCGCCGCCACGCTGCCGCCTGGAAGGACTACATCAAGAGCAGCCTGGTCAGCGGTGGCGGGCGTTTCGGCTTTGCTGTACTGGCATTCTTCTCGGTGTACCGCGAATTGTTCGAAGTGATCCTGTTCTACGAGACCCTGTGGCTGCAGGCAGGCCCCGCCGGGCATCATGCGGTGCTGGCGGGTGGCGCGACGGCACTGGTGCTGCTGGTGGGCCTGGCCTGGGTGATTCTGCGGGGGTCGGCCAAGCTGCCGCTATCGCTGTTCTTCAGCATCAACGCCGCGCTGCTGTGCGCGCTGTCGGTAGTATTCGCCGGGCATGGCGTGAAGGCGCTGCAAGAGGCCGGCGTGCTGGGCACACGGCCAGTGGCGTTCTTTGAGTTTGACTGGCTGGGGATTCATGCCGATGCCTACTCGCTGTCGGCGCAAGCGGTGGCCTTGCTGGCCATCGTGTTCCTTTACGGCCGCTCGTGGCTGGCGGAAAAGCGCAGTGCTGCGGCCAACTGACTGGAGCCTGCGCGGTCCCACAGGGACCGCGCAAGGTCTCAGATCTTGCGCAAGCCTGATGCTCAGGCCGGCTGTGGCGCCTTGAGAATGTTCTGTAGCAATTGGACACTTTCAACGGCGTCATGACCCAGACTGGTCAGGTAGCCGCCATCCGGTTGATCGGTCAGCCCCTTCTCATGCAGGCGTTGCGCAGCCGCGATCAGGGCAGGGGATGCGGTGCTGGTTATCTTGATGCCTTCCTGGCTGCTGTCGTGTTTGAACAGCGCGAGTACTTCCATTTCGTCGATCAAATCGGGGGTAAAAGGCATGGCGACTCCTGACTTCCAGACAAGGATTGCGGCACTTTCTACGGTGCCTGATCTTCGAGTGTAGCCGGGTTATTCGTCGTCGCCTTGATCCATCTCAGGCGGCAGCTCCGGCAGTGCCCGCAGAGCGTTCTCATACCACTCGCCGTTGAACGCACGGTCCTCTACCAGCATGTTGTCGATCTCGAAGGCCAGCACATGGGCCATCAGGTTCAGAATGTCTTCACGCTCATAGCCGACCAGCGTCAGCTTGTTGAAAGTGGCCTTTGCTGCAGGCGGCTCGCCGCTTTCGATCTGGTTTTCGATGGCTTGGGTCAGCGTTGCCTCGGCGAAGGCTTCGTCGTCGTCATTGTCGATGTCGGTGGGCTCGCTCATCGCGGTACTCCTAGGATGGGATGCAACAGTGTGCCATGCCTATGGCGGCAATGCCCGGGCATTGACGGGGTGCATGACGCTGGTCAGGGGCAGGTGTTCAGTCTATAAAGGCCACGCCAACCCCTTACGGCCTGGAGGCTGTTTCGTCATGCTCAAGCTTTATGGATTCTCGGTCAGCAACTACTACAACATGGTCAAGCTGGCCCTGCTCGAAAAAGGCCTGCCTTTCGAAGAAGTCACCTTCTATGGCGGCCAGGCGCCAAAGGCGCTGGAAGTGAGCCCGCGGGGCAAGGTGCCGGTGCTTGAAACCGAGCATGGCTTCCTCAGCGAAACCAGTGTGATCCTCGACTATATCGAGCAGACCCAAGGCGGCAAGGCGCTGCTGCCAGCCGACCCGTTCGGCCAAGCCAAGGTGCGGGAGCTGCTCAAGGAAATCGAGTTGTACATCGAGCTGCCTGCGCGTACCTGTTATGCCGAGTCGTTCTTTGGCATGTCGGTCGACCCGCTGATCAAAGAGAAAGCGCGTGCGGACCTGCTGGCCGGGTTTGCCACGCTCAAGCGCAACGGGCGCTTTGCCCCCTATGTTGCGGGCGAGCAGTTGACGCTGGCAGACCTGATGTTCTGCTTCTCGGTCGACCTGGCCAACGCGGTGGGCAAGAAGGTGCTGGACATCGACTTCCTGGCGGACTTCCCGCAGGCCAAGGCGTTGCTGCAACTGATGGGGGAGAACCCGCACATGCCGCGGATCTTGGCGGACAAGGAAGCGTCGATGCCAGCCTTCATGGAGATGATCCGCAGCGGCAAGCGCTGAGTCTGGTGTTGAGCCCTTCGCGGGCATGCCCGCTCCCACAGGTCTGCACCGTTTTTGAAACTTGTGCAATACCTGTGGGAGCGGGCGTGCCCGCGAACGAGGGCGAAGCCCTCGCCTTGGGGGGTTAGCGAGACGCCAACAGGGCCTTGCCACGAACCACGGCAGCACGCACCTGCGCCGGCGCCGTACCACCAATGTGGTCACGCGCATTCACCGAGCCTTCCAGAGTCAGCACGGCAAACACGTCCTGCTCGATCTGGTCGCTGAACTGGCGCAGTTCGTCCAGGCTCATCTCGGCCAGGTCCTTGCCAGTGTCCACACCATACTTCACCGCGTGGCCAACGATCTCGTGGCAGTCACGGAACGGCAGGCCACGGCGAACCAGATAGTCAGCCAGGTCGGTAGCGGTGGAGAAACCGCGCAGGGCCGCTTCACGCATGATGGCGTGCTTGGGCTTGATCGCCGGAATCATGTCAGCGAAGGCCCGCAGCGAGTCGCGCAGGGTATCGGCGGCGTCGAACAGCGGTTCCTTGTCTTCCTGGTTGTCCTTGTTGTAGGCCAGCGGTTGGCCTTTCATCAGGGTCAGCAGGCCGGTCAGGGCGCCGAACACGCGGCCGCTCTTGCCACGTACCAGCTCTGGCACGTCCGGGTTCTTTTTCTGCGGCATGATCGAGCTGCCAGTGCAGAAGCGGTCCGGAAGGTCGATGAACTGGAACTGCGCGCTGGTCCACAGCACCAGCTCTTCGGAGAAGCGCGAAAGGTGCATCATCGCCACGCTGGCAGCGGCGCAGAATTCGATGGCGAAATCACGGTCCGACACGCCATCCAGCGAGTTGCCGGCCACGGCTTCAAAGCCCAGCAGCTTGCAGGTCAGTTCACGGTCGATCGGGTAGGTGGTGCCGGCCAGCGCGGCGCTGCCCAGTGGCATGCGGTTGGTGCGCTTGCGGCAGTCGACCAGGCGCTCATAGTCGCGGCTGAGCATTTCGAACCACGCCAGCAGGTGGTGGCCAAAGGTGACCGGCTGCGCCGTCTGCAGGTGGGTGAAACCAGGCATGATGGTTTCGGCTTCACGCTCTGCCTGCTCCAGCAGGCCCTGCTGCAGGCGGGTGATTTCGGCCAGGATCAGGTCGATTTCGTCGCGCAGCCAAAGGCGGATGTCGGTGGCCACCTGGTCGTTGCGGCTACGCCCGGTGTGCAGCTTCTTGCCGGTGATGCCGATGCGGTCGGTCAGGCGTGCTTCGATGTTCATGTGCACGTCTTCGAGGTCGACACGCCAGTCGAAGTTGCCGGCTTCAATCTCGCCCTGGATGGTTTTCAGGCCATCGATGATGGTGTCGCGCTCGGCATCACTGAGCACGCCGACCTGCGCCAGCATGGTGGCATGGGCAATCGAACCCATGATGTCGTGACGGTACAGGCGCTTGTCGAAATCTACCGAGGCGGTGAAACGGGCGACGAAGGCGTCGACGGGCTCACTGAAGCGGCCGCCCCAGGACTGATTGGTCTTCTCGGTGCTCATGGATTCACTCATTGCAGGCGTGAACGAAAAAGTGGCGTCGATGATAGCAGGGTTGGGCTGGCTGCCGCAGGGCGCCGGTCGAGAGAAATGCCCGGAAAATCGCAGAGAAGGATTTCAAGGAATGAACGGCAGTGTTCCACGGACCGTCTACAGTTGGACAAAGGACTGGCAGTGAATCTGCCGGGCCGAGTGAATCTTTGGCCATCGCACCGGTCTAGAGCGTGACCGCAGTGTCGCTCGAACCACACCTGTCTACGCTATACCTGTGCGAGACTCATTCAGGAATCCAGCGCAATTATGAATGTCCTGATCGTTGATGACGAACCCCAAGGCCGTGAACGCCTCACCCGGCTGCTCGGCGAACTGGAGGGTTACACTGTGCTGGAGCCCAGCGCCACCAACGGCGATGAGGCCTTGGCGCTGATTGAAAGCCTCAAGCCCGATGTGGTCCTGCTGGACATCGGCATGCCAGGCCTGGATGGCCTGCAGGTTGCCGCTCGCCTGTGCGAACGCGAGGCGCCGCCCGCGGTGGTGTTTTGCTCCGGGGATGATGAATACGGTGCAGAGGCATTCAAGGACAGTACCCTCAGCCATGTGACCAAGCCCTTCCAGGCCCACGCCTTGCGCGATGCCTTGCGCAAGGCCGAAAAACCCAACCGCGCCCAATTGGCGGCGCTTACCCGGCCGGCCAATGAAGGCGGCGGCCCACGCAGCCATATCAGCGCCCGCACGCGCAAAGGCATCGAACTGATCCCGTTACCCCAGGTGATCTATTTCATTGCCGACCACAAGTATGTGACCTTGCGTCACGAAGCCGGTGAAGTGCTGCTTGACGAGCCACTCAAAGCCCTGGAAGACGAATTTGGCGAACGCTTCGTGCGCATCCACCGCAATGCGTTGGTCGCCCGCGAGCGCATCGAACGCTTGCAGCGCACCCCACTGGGTCACTTTCAGCTGTACCTGAAAGGCCTGGACGGCGATGCCTTGACCGTTAGCCGTCGCCATGTGGCCGGTGTGCGCAAGATGATGCAGACCCTCTGAGGCCCTTGGACTCGGCCCGCACCTGCACCTGACTGCGTATGACCTGTTGATCCGTATCTGCAAGCGATACCGGCGATGCTGTTATGATCGACGGTATTTCTCTGGATCGGGGCGTTTCATGTCCACTCGCGAAATCCGCATTGCCACCCGTAAAAGTGCTTTGGCCCTGTGGCAGGCCGAATACGTCAAGGCCCGCCTCGAGCAGGCCCACACCGGTCTGCAGGTGACCCTGGTACCCATGGTCAGCCGCGGTGACAAGTTGCTCGACGCGCCGCTGGCAAAAATTGGCGGCAAGGGGCTGTTCGTCAAGGAACTGGAAACCGCGCTGCTGGACAACGAAGCCGACATCGCCGTGCATTCGATGAAGGACGTGCCCATGGACTTCCCCGAGGGCCTGGGCCTTTACTGCATCTGCGAGCGTGAAGACCCGCGTGATGCCTTCGTTTCCAATACCTTTGACAGCCTCGAAGCGCTGCCCGCCGGCAGTATCGTCGGCACCTCAAGCCTGCGCCGTCAGGCCCAGTTGCTGGCGCGCCGCCCGGACCTGCAAATCCGTTTTCTGCGCGGCAACGTCAACACCCGCCTGGCGAAGCTGGATGCCGGCGAGTACGACGCCATCATCCTCGCCGCCGCGGGCCTGATCCGTCTGGGCTTCGAAGACCGCATCACCTCCACCATCAGCGTCGATGACAGCCTGCCGGCAGGTGGTCAGGGCGCGGTGGGCATCGAGTGCCGCAGTGCCGACGATGAGATCCATGCACTGCTGGCGCCACTGCACCATGTCGACACCGCTGACCGGGTGATCGCCGAGCGCGCGCTGAACAAACGCCTGAATGGTGGCTGCCAAGTGCCGATCGCCTGCTACGCGGTTCTTGAAGGTGACCAGCTGTGGCTGCGTGGCCTGGTCGGCCAGCCTAGCGGCGGGACCTTGCTGGTGGCCGATGCCCGTGCACCCCGTGCCGCTGCCGAGGCCCTGGGCGTACAGGTGGCCGAAGACCTGCTGGGGCAGGGCGCCGAGGCCATTCTCAAGGAAGTCTACGGCGAGGCCGGTCACCCGTGAGCCAATGGCGCCTGTTGCTGACCCGGCCTGCCGAGGACTGCGCGGCGCTGGCGCAAAGCCTGGCGGCAGCGGGAGTGGGCAGCAGTTGCCTGCCCCTGCTGGAGATTGAACCCATTACCGTGGAAGCACCACAGCGGCTGTCGCTGGAAGGCTTGCATGACTTCCAGGCGATCATTGTGGTCAGCAAGCCGGCCGCCCGGCTGTTGCTTGAGCATCTGGCCGAGGCCAGCATCCGGCCTCCGCAGCGAGGCTGGTTCACCGTGGGTGAGGCAACCGCCGGGGTGCTGCAGGGTGCTGGGCTGAAGGTTTGCTTTCCGCCGCGTGGCGATGACAGCGAAGCCTTGCTGGCACTGCCGGCCCTGCGCCAGGCACTTACCGAGCCGGCACCGCGTGTCTTGATCGTTCGCGGCGTCGGAGGTCGCGAACTGCTGGCAGAGCGTCTTGCAGAGCAAGGTGCTAGTGTCGAATATCTGGAACTGTATCGTCGCTGCCTGCCGGCCTACCCGGCGGGTACGCTGATGCGCCGCATTGAAGCGGAACGCCTCAATGGCCTGGTGGTCAGCAGTGGGCAGGGTTTTGAACATTTGCAGCAGATGGCCGGTGCCGATTGGCTGCGGTTGGCCCAGTTGCCGCTGTTCGTGCCCAGCCCGCGGGTCGCCGAGCAGGCCAAGGCCGCTGGGGCCCAACAGGTTGTGGATTGCCGTGGCGCCAGTGCCACGGCCTTGCTGGCAGCCGTGCAGCGTAGCGCTGCACCTGCCTCTTAAGGCGCTAAGCTGAATGCGGTGCGCCCCCATGCAAAGGATGGATACGTGAGCGAGACTGTCTTGTCCAATAACGATAAACCGTCGGCGCAGGCGCCTGCGGAACCCGTTACCACCCCACCTGCCAAGCGCTCCGGCAGTGGCCTGGCAGCGCTGGCCTTGCTGCTTGGTGCGGCCGGGGTGGCGGTAGGTGGCTGGGGTGTCTGGCAGGTGCGTCAACTGCAGGGCAGTGAGTTCAACCAGGGCCAGCACATCGAGGCGCTGAGCCAGCGCGCCGAGGCGCTGCAGCAACGTGAACAGCAGATCAGTGCGCAACTGGCCAGTCTGCCAGCCGCCAGCGAGCTGGAAGACCGCCGGCGTTTGGTAGCCCAGTTGCAGGGCGACCAGCAGCGTCTCAGCCAGCGCCTGGAAACCGTGCTGGGAGAAAGCCGCAAAGAGTGGCGCCTGGCCGAAGCCGAGCACCTCCTGCGGCTGGCTACCCTGCGCCTTTCGGCGTTGCAGGACATCACCAGTGCCAAAGCCCTGGTCGAAGGCGCCGACGAGATCCTGCGCGAGCAGAGCGACCCGGGTGCCTTCGCCGCCCGCGAGCAACTGGCCCGCAGCCTGGCCACGCTCAACAGCACTCAGCAACCGGACCGTACTGGCCTGTTCTTGAAACTGGCTGCGCAGCGTGAGCTGGTACAGCAGCTGAGCGCCCAGTCCCCCGAGTTCGACAGTAACGCCGATGCGCTTGGCGCCCTGACCGCCGACGGTGATGGTGCCAGCAGGCTGTCGCAGTGGTGGGCAGAAATATCCAAGTACTTCCAGATCGACTTCAATGCCGATGAAAACGTGCGTCCGTTGCTGGCCGGGCAGCAACTGAACCAGCTGCGTCTGGCCCTGAGCCTGACTATCGAGCAGGCCCAGTGGGCGGCGCTCAATGGTGATGCCAAGGTTTACACGCAGGCGCTGGACGACGCCCGCAGCGTACTGCTGGCCAACTTCAACGCAGACAATCCGCAAAGCAAGGCCATGCTCGACAGCCTCAATGCCTTGGCCGATCAGCCGGTGTCGGTGGTTACCCCTGACCTTAGTGAAAGCCTGGCGGCAGTGCAGGCCTATATTCAGCGCCGTCACCTGCCGGCCGAGGCTGAAGGGGGCAAGCCATGAAGCGTGTCTACCTGTTGGCGGTGCTTGCGATCGTGGTTGCTGCGGCACTGGGCATCGCGGTTGCCAAGCACAGCGGCTATGTACTGATTTCCTATGGTGGCTTCCGTTATCAGTCGGGGCTGTGGGCAGCCTTGGCGGGTATTTTGGCGGTCGTCCTGCTGCTGTGGTTGCTGCGCTATCTGGTCGGCCTGGTGCTGACTTCCAGTGGTGTGGTCAACCCGTGGTCACGGCGTAACCGCAGCCGACGTATCCGCCTGGCGATCGAACAGGGCCAGCTCGATCTTGCCGAAGGCCGCTGGGCCAGTGCCCAACGGCACTTGCACCGTGCCGCCGAGGCGGAGCGCCAACCGTTGCTGTACTACCTTGGTGCCGCGCGTGCTGCCAACGAGCAAGGCCGTACCGAAGACAGCGACAACCTGCTGGAGCGTGCTCTGGAGCGCCAGCCGCAAGCGGAGCTGGCCATTGCCCTGACCCATGCCCAGTTGCAAATGGACCGTGGCGAAAACGATGGGGCCCTGGAAACCCTGCTGGCCATGCAGGAACGCCACCCGCACAACGGCCAGGTGCTGCGCTTGCTGCAACGTCTGTACGTGGAGCGCGGCGACTGGTCTGCACTGATCCGCCTGCTGCCCGACCTGCGCAAGGGTAAAGTGCTGCCTGCCGCCGAGCTGGCTGCTCTGGAGCAACGTGCCTGGGGTCAGAACCTGAGCCTGGCGACCACCCGTGGCGAAGATGCGCTCAGTGCACGTCAATCCTTGGAGCGCGCCTGGCAGCAGCTGACCGCAGCCCAGCGCCAAGAGCCACAACTGGTGCTGGCGTACGCCGAGCAACTGCGCCAGGTAGGTGCCCAGAACGAGGCCGAACAAGTACTGCGCACGGCCCTCAAGCGCGACTACGAAAGCCATCTGGCCCGCCTTTACGGCCTGGTGCGTGGTGATGACCCGGTGCGTCAGCTGCAAACCGCTGAAGGTTGGCTCAAGGCTCATCCGCAAGACGCCAGCCTGCTGCTGACTCTGGGCCGTCTGAGCCTGCAAAACCGCTTGTGGGGCAAGGCGCGTGACTACCTGGAAAGCAGCCTGCGCATGGAGCGCAACCCCGAGGCCTGTGCTGAGCTGGCCCGCCTGCTCGCGGGGCTGGGCGAGACCGAGCGCAGCAACCAGCTGTTCCAGGAGGGCCTTGGCCTGCTGGACGAGCGCCTGCTGGCGCTGCCTTTGCCAGAAGGCGTGCGCGCCTGACCTACCCCAAGGCCCGCGCAAAGGTGCGGGCATTGGGGGCAGGTAATTTATCTTTCGCTGTCAGTTTGATCTGAAGTCTATTTCTTCCGTCGCCTCCTACGGCATATCTGGAAATTTCCTACGCGATTCAGTGACTTGTCGTTGCTGTCGTGCCTTGAAACAAAGCGTGTCTTTCCTCTACCGTTTCAAGCCACTACTTTTTCCCCGGGACCTTCACCGCCCATGCTGCCGGCCCGTTTGCGCACCTTTTTTCTTCCTGCCTGCCTGGTCGCACTGGCAGTACTGGTTGCGTCTTTCCGTCTGGAAAACACAGTGGGGCTGATGCCGTGCCCATTGTGCCTCAGCCAACGGTTGCTGCTTGGCGGGTACGCGCTCCTGTGTTTCGCAGCCGTGCTGCAGGCGCCGGGCACTCGGGGCATCCTTCGTTATGCTCGGCTGGCCCTGGGCTGCTCGCTGGCCGGCGCTTTGCTGGCAGCACGGCATGTCTGGTTGCAGGGGGCTGAGGGGGTCAATGAGGTATGCCCGGTGCCGATCGGGCGAGTGTTCGAGCAATCCTGGAGTGAGGCGGCACGGCAACTGCTGCTGGGTGGCCCGGATTGCCGTTCGCTTGCCTGGAGTTTTCTCGATCTGACACTGCCGGAATGGAGCCTGTTGGCCTTCCTGCTGCTGGCGGTGCTGCCCTTGAGTTGCCTGCTGGCGTATCGTTTCCGCACCTTGGCAAGAACATGACCTGGCGCAAGGTTGTGCCATTAGCGCGACCAATGGTGATGTAACAGGGTATTAAACACTTGTATGAACTTTGTGTGCTGCGTACCTTGAAGGGCAGCACGCGCGGGAATAATCTCCCAGCACGCATACCGGAAAAACAACTGCTCGATGCCGTCCTGCTGATGTCACCTTTGTGCTGCGCGGTCGTGGTGCGAGGTGCAGCGGCATCTACCCAGAAGGGAAGAGATCGCCATGCTCGATAGTTGTCAGAACGCCCAGGAACGCTGGGGTGGGGTTCACAAGCTGATCGACCGTTGGCTGGAGGAGCGCCAGGAACTGGTGCAGGCTTTTCGCGCCCTGCGCGATGTGAGGCCAGCCTTCGCCGACAAGGACACCAACGGGGACTTTTGCGCCCTTCTGGTCGACTACGTTTCGGCGTGGCACTTCGAAGTCTGCGAGCAACTGGTCAGCGAGGCCAAGGCGTTCGGAGACAAGAAGGCGCTGAAACTGGCCGAAGAGATCAACCCACGGATCAACGACAGTACTCAGATCGCACTGGCCTTCAATGACCATTGCACCAAGGGGGAGTGCAAGGACACCGAACGCTTTGCCGAGAAGCTGGCCAAATTGGGCGGGTTGTTGCATGAGCGCTTCGAGCTTGAAGACTGCCTGATCGAAGTGCTGCACAACGCACACAAGGAAGAGGGTGCAGTGCAGGCCTGAGGTTGGCGTCAGTCGCCAACCGCCAGCAGTTCAATCTCGAATACCAAGGGGGTGTAGGGTGCGATCAGGTCTCCCGCCCCCTCGGCGCCATAGGCTTGCGCTGAAGGAATTACCAGGCGCCATTTGGCGCCGGTGTGCATTTTCGGCAAGGCGACCTGCCAGCCTTCGATAACCGAATCCAGGTTGAACCATTGGGGGGTCTGGTTCTGGTCGAATATTGAGCCGTCCGGCAATCTGCCCACATAGCGCACTTGCACTTTGCCGCCCGCTTTTGGCTGTGCACCCGTGCCTGCCTGCAATTCGCTGTACAGCACACCTTCCGTTAGTTCGTGCACCCCATAACGCCCACGTTCATTAGCCATGAAACGCGTTTCGGCGGCCTGCAGCTTTTGCGCAGCGGCGTCACCTTCCTGGGCTTCATGCTGCTGCAGCACTGCCTGCATGCGTGCCTTGTCGAGTTTCAGGGGTTGCCCCTGATAGGACTGCTTCAGGCCTTCGACCAGTGCATCCAGCTGCAAGCCTGGCATCTCCTGGCGCAGGCGTTCACCCAGGCTGGCACCCAGGCTGTAGGCCAAATCGTGGTCGTCGTTGTCGGCCAAGGCGAGGGGTGCCATCAGGCATAAACCCAAAACAAGATATCGAGGCAACGCCTGACTCCCAAATACCAGCAATGATTAATTCAGCAACTACACTTTCACGCAGCTGCAAGATAACAACTTTGCCCAGGCATGCAACGCGGCGTAAACATTACGGTCAACATGCCCTAGCGGCGGTAGCAGCAGAAGCATAGTATGAGCCGCAATCTCGTCAGCCAGGAGGTAAACCATGTCGGCCAAAAAGAAGCCAGTAAGTACGCCGTTACACCTGCTCCAGCAACTTTCGGGCAGCTTGCTCGAACACTTGGAAGAGGCCTGCTCGCAAGCGCTGGCTGATGCGGAAAAACTGCTGGCGAAGTTGGAAAAGCAGCGTGGCAAGGCGCAGGAAAAACTGCACAACGGTCGCCTGAAACTGCAAGACGCGGCCAAGGCAGGTAAAGCCAAGGCGCAAAGCAAGGCGCAAAAAGCCATCGGTGAACTTGAAGAACTGCTCGAGTCTCTCAAGGAACGTCAAACCCAGACGCGCTCTTACATTCAGCAACTCAAACGCGATGCTCAGGACAGCCTCAAGCTGGCTCAGGGTGTAGGTAAAGTACGCGAAGCTGCAGGCAAGGCCCTTGATCAACGTGCGGCCAAACCGGCTGCCAAGGCAACCGCTGCTGCCAAGCCTGCGGCCAAACCAGCTGCCAGGGCGACCGCTGCCGCCAAGCCTGCGGCCAAACCAGCTGCCAGGGCGACCGCTGCCGCCAAGCCTGCGGCCAAACCAGCTGCCAAGACGACTGCTGCCGCCAAGCCTGCGGCCAAACCGGCTGCCAAGGCGACCGCTGCCGCCAAGCCTGCGGCCAAACCAGCTGCCAAGGCGACCGCTGCCGCCAAGCCTGCGGCCAAACCGGCTGCCAAGGCGACCGCTGCCGCCAAGCCTGCGGCCAAACCAGCTGCCAAGGCGACCGCTGCCGCCAAGCCTGCGGCCAAACCGGCTGCCAGGGCGACCGCTGCGGCCAAACCGGCTGCCAAGGCGACTGCGGCAGCCAAACCTGCGGCCAAGCCAGCTGCCAAAGCCCCTGCTGCCAAGCCGGCCGCAAAACCAGCTGCCGCCAAGGCACCAGCACGCACGGCCGCCAAACCCGCCGCCAAACCTGCTGAAGCCAAACCCGCTACACCGGCCGCCGCAACCAACTCGGTGAGCCCGGCTGCTGCAGCACCGTCGGCACCTGTGAGCACGCCGTCTCAGGCACCTTCGGCGTCCTGAAGCGCAGCCGCTGCGACGCGCAACTGAACTAGCGCGTCGTGATGCAGAGCCTGGTCCGGTGCCAGCCGGGCCAGCCAGTCGTCCGCGGGCTCATGGGAGCCCACGGGCCACTGTTGCGAGCGTTCCTGCAAGCGCTCCAGCAAGGCTTTTTCTGCCTGCAACTCCAACCCCTTCACCTGTTCACGCAATGCGGCCAATTGTGCATCACCCGATGCTGGGGTTCGCCATTGCTGGCGCAGGCTGCGCAGCGGGGCGACCACGTCACGCTGCCAAGGCTCGGCAAGTTCTTGCAGTGCTTGCGCACGTTCGCCCAGTACAGCCACACCACGTGCTTGCAGCCAGGTAGCGCACAGCAGCAGGCAGACATCGCCACCCAGTGCCTGCAGTTCAAGGCAGGCGGCTTCCACGCCGGGCCTGGCATACAGGGCCAGGGCGTAATTCCACAGGTCGGTGTGCATGGTTCCACTCGCGCTATGGGCCGAGGAAGCTGGTAGACTCCGCGACCATCATGATCAGACTATCCAACCTCACTTTACAGCGTGGTCCGCAGCGCTTGCTAGAAGGCGCCGAGATGACCCTGCACGCCGGTCACAAGGCCGGCCTGATCGGCGCCAACGGTGCCGGAAAATCCAGCCTGTTCGCCTTGCTGCGCGGTGAGCTGTCGCCCGATGCCGGTGACTGCCAACTGCCCGGCGACTGGCGCATCGCCCACATGCGCCAAGAGGTCGACACCCTCGACCGCCTGGCTGTGGACTATGTGCTTGATGGCGACGTGCGCCTGCGCAAGGTCCAGGCCGAACTGGCCGCGGCCGAGCAGGCCCATGACGGCACCGCCCTGGCGCGTCTGCACAGTGAGCTGGAAAGTGCCGACGGCTATACCGCCGACGCCCGTGCGCGCAAGTTGCTGGCTGGGCTGGGCTTCACCAACGAACAGATGGACCGCCGTGTCGGCGATTTCTCTGGTGGCTGGCGGATGCGCCTGAACCTGGCCCAGGCACTGATGTGCCCGTCCGACCTGTTGCTGCTCGACGAGCCCACCAACCACCTCGACCTCGACGCTATCCTGTGGCTGGAAGACTGGCTCAAGGGCTACCCCGGCACATTGTTGCTGATCTCCCACGACCGTGACTTCCTCGATGCCGTGGTCGACCATGTGCTGCACGTCGAGCAGCGCAAGCTCAACTTGTACAAAGGCGGCTACACCGCCTTTGAGCGCACCCGTGCCGAGCGCCTGGCGCAGCAGCAGCAGGCCTACGAGAAGCAGCAGGCGCAGCGCGCGCACATGGAAAAGTACATTGCCCGCTTCAAGGCGCAAGCCACCAAGGCCCGTCAGGCGCAAAGCCGGATCAAGGCCCTGGAGCGCATGGAAGAGCTGTCGGCGGCGCATGTCGATTCACCGTTCGACTTTGTCTTCCGTGAATCGCAGAAAATTTCCAGCCCGTTGCTGAGCCTTTCCGAAGGTCGCCTGGGTTATGGCGACAAGGCCATCCTCGACAAGGTCAAGCTGCAGCTCACCCCAGGCGCTCGTATTGGTCTGCTTGGGCCCAACGGCGCCGGCAAGTCGACCCTGATCAAGAACCTTGCAGGTGAGCTGGAGCCGTTGTCGGGCCGCCTGGTTCGTGGCGAGAACCTGGCTGTAGGCTACTTTGCCCAGCACCAGCTGGACTCGCTGGACGACAAGGCCAGCCCGCTGCTGCACCTGCAGCGTATCGCCCCTACCGAGCGTGAGCAGACGCTGCGCGACTTCCTTGGCGGCTTCGATTTCCATGGTGCCCGCTGCGACGAGCCGGTGGTTAACTTCTCCGGTGGCGAAAAGGCCCGCCTGGCACTCGCGCTGATTGCCTGGGAGCGGCCAAACCTGCTGCTGCTCGACGAACCGACCAACCACCTCGATCTGGAAATGCGTCTGGCGCTGACCATGGCCTTGCAGGAGTTTGCCGGTGCAGTGGTGGTGGTGTCCCACGACCGTCATTTGCTCAAGAGCACCACGGACGACTTCCTGTTGGTAGCCGACGGCAAGGTCGACACCTTCGACGGTGACCTGGAGGACTACAGCCGCTGGCTGGTCGAGTACCGCCAGCGCAGTGCGCCGGCCAGTACTGCACCGGCCAACCCGGACAAGACCGACAAGAAAGCCCAGCGCCAGGCTGCCGCAGCCTTGCGTCAGCAGTTGGCACCGCACAAGAAGGCTGCCGACAAGCTGGAAACCGAGCTCAACCAGGTGCACGCGCAATTGGCCGAGATCGAGACCGCGCTGGGTGATGGTGGCCTTTACGATACGGCGCGCAAGGATGAGTTGCGCGACCTGCTGGCCCGCCAGACCAAGCTCAAGCAACGCGAAGGCGAGCTGGAAGAGGCCTGGATGGAAGCGCTGGAAACCCTAGAAAGCATGCAGGCCGAACTCGAGGCGTTGTCCTGATGGAGGAACTGCGTTCGCTGCTGCCAGGGCAATGGATGGACACCTTCTGGCTGGGTTTGCAGATCCTCTTGATCCTGGCAGCGGCGTTCATCCTGCAACGTATCGTCGCTCGCGGGCTGAGCCGCCTGGGCCAGCGTTACCCGTTACCGCCGGAGCTGCTGGTGCCCGTGCGCGGTGGCCTGCGCTGGCTGATCATGGGCAGCGCGCTGCTGTTCGTGCTGGAGCGCATGGGTGTTTCGGCAACTGTGTTGTGGACAGCACTTTCCGGCTTCGTAGCGGTAGCGGCGGTGGCCTTCTTCGCCATGTGGAGCGTGCTGTCCAACCTGTTGTGCGCAGTGTTGATCTTCACGGTCGGGCCGTTTCGCATCGGCGATGTGGTCGAGCTGGTCGACACCCTCGACAAGCCTGGCGTCAAAGGCCGGGTGATCGCCATTAACCTGCTGTTCACCACCCTGCTGGAAGTGCCCGAAGCGGGCGGGGCGCTGGTGCAGGTGCCCAATAGTCAGTTCTTCCAGAAGTCCGTGCGGCGCTGGCGCGGGGCCGAGGTACAGGCCCTGCACAAAGAAACCGCTGCCGAAGCGGACTGAGCCTGTTCTGGCCCCTTCGCGGGCACGCCCGCTCCCACAGGTATTCCACAGCGTCTGAAAATGCATTGTAGGTGTGGGAGCGGGCGTGCCCGCGAAGAGGCCAGGTCAGGCCACACAAATCCATCAGAAATCACTGGTTATTTTTTCGCCAAAACCTTAGCTTAACGTTTTGCAACAAATGTTCGAGCGAGGTGTGTGATGTCGATGGAAGTATGGTTAGGCTTTTTTGCCGCCTGCTGGGTGATCAGCCTTTCACCCGGTGCCGGGGCGATTGCCTCGATGTCCAGCGGCCTGCAATACGGCTTCTGGCGTGGTTACTGGAACGCTCTGGGCCTGCAGCTGGGCCTGATCATGCAGATCGCCATCATCGCCGCCGGCGTCGGTGCCGTCCTGGCTGCCTCGGCCACGGCGTTCCAGGTCATCAAGTGGTTTGGCGTCGGCTACCTTGTGTACCTGGCCTACAAGCAGTGGCGTGCCCTGCCGATGGACATGAGCGATGAATCAGGCGTGCGCCCGATCGGCAAGCCGCTGAGCCTGGTGTTCCGTGGTTTCCTGGTCAACATCAGCAACCCCAAGGCGCTGGTGTTCATGCTGGCGGTGCTGCCGCAGTTCCTCAATCCCCATGCGCCGCTGCTGCCGCAATATGTGGCGATCACCGTGACCATGGTCACGGTCGACCTGCTGGTGATGGCGGGATACACCGGGTTGGCTTCGCATGTGTTGCGCATGCTGCGCACGCCGAAACAGCAGAAGCGTTTGAACCGCACCTTTGCCGGGTTGTTCATTGGTGCAGCCACATTCCTGGCGACCTTGCGCCGCGCGCCGGTCTGACAGACCGCATACAGGCCATTCGCGGGCAAGCCCGCGAATGGCCCATCACTATTTCTCCTTGTCTACCAACCCCTTCAGCAGATCTATCGGCAGCGGGAAGACGATGGTCGAGCTCTTGTCCCCGGCAATCGTCCCCAGCGTCTGCATATAGCGCAACTGCATCGCCCCCGGTTCCTTGCTCAGCATTTGCGCGGCTTGCATCAGTTTCTCCGACGCCTGCAGTTCACCCTCGGCATGAATCACCTTGGCCCGACGTTCGCGCTCGGCCTCGGCCTGGCGGGCGATGGCGCGTACCATTGACTCGTTCAGGTCAACGTGCTTGATCTCGACGTTGGCCACCTTGATGCCCCAGGCATCCGTCTGCGCGTCCAGCACCTGGCGGATGTCCATGTTCAGTTGCTCGCGTTCTGCCAACAGCTCATCCAGTTCGTGCTTGCCCAGCACCGCGCGCAGGGTCGTCTGGGCCAGCTGGCTGGTCGCCACCAGAAAATCCTCGACCTGAATGATCGCTTTCTGCGGGTCGAGCACGCGAAAGTACAACACTGCGTTGACCTTGACCGAAACGTTGTCGCGGGTGATCACATCCTGCGGCGGTACATCCAGTACCACTGTACGCAGGTCGACCCGTACCATCTGCTGGATCACCGGGATCAACAGGATCAGCCCCGGCCCTTTGACCTGCCAGAAGCGCCCCAGCTGGAACACCACGCCTCGCTCGTATTCGCGCAGGATGCGAAACGCCGACAGCACCAGCATGGCCAGCACGATCAGAACGGCGCCGAAACCGACTTGCATGAACATGCTCATTCTCCTTGCGTCGCTGGGGCGGCGGCGCTCACTTCCAGCATCACGCCATGGCGCGCGGTCACCCGTACGTTCTGGCCAGTTTGCAGCGGCGTTGCGCACTGCACCTGCCATTGCTCGCCCTGAGCCAGCACGACACCACAGAAGGGGTCGCTTGCCATCACCTGGGTGACGGTGACCAGGCTGCCGACCAGGCCGGCGTCGCCACTGACCAGCGCCCGTTGCCGGGCCTTGAGAGCCATGCCCAGCACGCCACCGATCAGGAGTGCCGAGAGCAGCGCCAAGGTGCCGATCAAGGCCAGGGGGATGCCGAAACCGGGGGCGTCGGTGTCGATCAGGATCAATGCGCCGACCACAAAGGCAACGATGCCGCCGAAGCCGACCACGCCGAAACTGGGCAAGAAGGCTTCGGCGATCATGAAGGTGATGCCAAGCAGGATCAGCGCCACCCCGGCGAAACTCACCGGCAACAGCTGCAGCGCATACAGCGCCAGCAGCAGGCAGATACCACCGACCACACCGCCCACCGCAGAACCTGGGTTCATGAATTCGAACAACAGGCCGTAAACGCCGATCATGATTAGGATCAGCGCTACGCTGGGGTTGGTGATGACCGCCAGAACCCTGGTGCGCCAGTCCGGCAGGTGCTCGACCACGCTGGCACCTGCGGTCTGCAACTGGCGTGGCTGGCCGGCCACCTGGAGCGTTTTGCCGTCGAGCTTGCGCAGCAGGTCAGGCAGGTCATCGGCCACCTGATCGATCACGTTCAGCCGCAAGGCCTCGCTGGCGGACAGGCTGACGGCCTCGCGCACGGCCTTCTCCGCCCAGTCGGCGTTGCGGCCGCGCATCTGCGCCAGGCCACGGATGTAGGCGGCGGCGTCGTTGACCTGTTTGCGTGCGAGGGTTTCATCGTCGCCGCTTTTGGCTTTGTCGTCACTGGGCGTGCCAGGCGCACCGCCGATCCGCACCGGCGTGGCAGCTCCCAGATTGGTTCCGGGCGCCATAGCCGCGACATGGCTGGCGTAGAGAATATAGGTGCCGGCGCTGGCGGCGCGGGCGCCGCTGGGGGCAACGTAGCTGGCGACCGGTACAGGGCTGGCGAGAATTGCCTTGATCATCTGGCGCATGGCGCTGTCCAGCCCGCCCGGGGTATCCATGCGGATAACTACCAGTTGCGCACCTTGCGCCTGGGCCTGGCTGAGGCTGCGCACCAGGTAGTCGGCGCTGGCCGGGCCGATGGCGTCGTCGATGTTCAGCACCCACACCGCGCCGGGCGCTGCCTGGCCACCTGGCGTGATGCCAAGCAACAACAGCAGCAACAGCCAGCGCCAGCAGCGGGCGATCACCTGTCGTCACCTCATTTGCGCGTATTTCACAAGTTTAGCCCCGACCACCCGTACCCGGCCTAAAATTGAGAATTGGGGGGCGAAACCGGAGGTGCATCATGCGTATGGCAAAGACCCTGCAGGCCCGCCTGGACAAGGCCAACTGCGACTACGACATCATTCCCCACCCACATTCGGCCACCAGCCTGGAGTCGGCCCGAACGGCCGGCGTGCCCGCCGAGCGGGTCGCCAAGTCGGTGATGCTCGATGACCGTCATGGCAACTACATCATGGCCGTGCTACCGGCCAACCGGCACCTGGACATGACCAAGGTGCGTATGTCCGGGGCCTGGCATCTGACCCGTGAAAGCGGTCTGCCGAGCCTGTTCAATGACTGCGAACGCGGTGCCGTGCCGGCCCTTGGCGATGCGTACCAGATAAAAATGCTGCTCGACCCGAGTCTTACCCGCCAAGGCGATGTCTACCTGGAGGCGGGTGACCACGATCACCTGATTCACATGAGCATGGAGCAGTACATGAAACTGGTGCCGCACGCCGAAGTGCGCGAGCTGTGCTGATGTTTTCAAACCAATGCCAGGCGGGCGTCGTGGACGGCTTGCCTGGCGCTAAGGAGGAACCATGGAAGCGCCGATCCATCCCTTTGCCGAACTGTTCAAGCAGCTGGGCTTACCCGACGATCCCACGAGTATCGATCAGTTCATCACCAGCCATTCCCCGCTGAAGAACGAAATCAAGCTGGTGGATGCGCCGTTCTGGAACGACTCTCAGCGGGCATTTCTCAAGGACAGCATCATTGAAGATTCCGATTGGGCCGTGCCCTTCGATCAACTCAACGAAGCGTTGCGCCGCCCCCGAAAATAAAGCGCCGAGCGGCACCTGACGAGTGATCGGCCGTTGCTATGCTCAGGAAAACAATAAGGGGATAGCGCGATGAAAGATCCCTACGCACCAGGTTTCTGGTGTTCCGTGACGATCCTGGGCACCCTGACGGCCAGTTACTTCTATGGCATCAGGCAGACGCAACAGATGAACCAGGCCGTGCATTTCCTGTACGCCGCTGCCGCAGTCACGGTAGCGGTTGCACTGGTGGCGCTGACATGGATCGCCTGGCAGCAGCTGCGCCTGAACAAGCGCGAAGTGGTGCAGGGGCGAACGTTGCTGACCATCTGGAACACCAAGGTTGCGCTACGCCGCGTCGAGACGGTTTTCGATCGTTATTTCTGGGGCAGCTATTGGCATTCGGGGCGCACCTTCGAAGAGGTCATGGGCGAGCTCAGGGGCACTCCGCTGGAGCAGAGCCTGGATGCGCTGAAGCGCCAGTGCCGGGTGCTCGACCGCGAAATCCATGACCGCCATCACCACTGGCTGGCCAACGCTCGCGACCTGTCCAGCGTGGCCCAGGCGATGGCCCGCGAACGCTACCAGCTGGACCTCGGCGAGCCCACGCACAGCGGCCACGGCAATACGGCAGTGCTCAACCGTGATCTGGAAGTGCTGGTGTACACCTGGTCGGCGCGCTTGCGTAGCTTCGACCATCAGCTGGACGAGCTGGAGCGCGCCTACCATTGAGGCGCTTCATTCGCCGCGGATGTACTGCTCCATTTGCTTGATCAGGCTCGCCTGTTCGTCAATGGTTTCCTTGACCAGGTCGCCGATCGACAGCAGGCCGAGCAATCTGCCGTTGTCGACCACCGGCAGGTGACGCAGGTGCCGGTCGGTCATCAGGTTCATGCAGAAATCGAGCTTTTGCTTGGGCTCCACGGTGACCACCGGTGCGCTCATGATTTCGCGTACCGGCGTGGCGGCGGAAGAGCGGCCCTTGAGGACCAGTTTGCGCGCGTAGTCCCGCTCACTGACGATACCCACTACCTGGCCACCCTCGACCACGGGCAGCGCACCGATGTTTTTCTCCGCCAGCAGTTTCAGGGCGTCGAGCACCGAGTCATCCGGGCCGATGGTGTACACGGTCTGGTGCTGGGACTTGGTCTTGAGGATTTGTTCGACGGTCTTCATACGGGCCTCTGCGGGTGAAAAAAGCACTGTCTCGGAGTAACTAAAGCATCCGGTACGGCGCTCTGCACGGCAATGCAGGAAACGGCATGGAGGCGA